>CAYRLR010000007.1:3840-17139 GCA_964424975.1 uncultured Anderseniella sp. | reverse complement strand
ACCACAAGTGGAGCATAACGACATCCAGCGGGCGCGAAAAATCGGCCTTCGGTGGAACAAATTCGTCCATCTGGTGCGTTGCGGCGCTTGCGAGATGCGCCGCATCGCGCTGCGCACCGCGCCTGCCAGAATGAACGGATTTGGCTCCATCAAATAGGTCAATAATTATTTCCTTTGGTATAAGGTGTCTGAACAGGATTTGCAGTAGTTGACACGCTGCTTTCACGCAACTATGTTCCGGCCAATTATTCCGCAGGCCGCGCAGGGTTTGAATATAACTCGCGCGGCTTTGATTATGAGAGACTGGTCAGATGAAAATCCGCAATTCTTTGAAATCACTTGCCAAGCGTCATCGCGCAAACCGCGTGGTTCGTCGTCGTGGCCGCCTTTATGTTATCAACAAGGTCAATCCGCGCTTCAAGGCACGGCAGGGCTGATCTAGCGCAATTTGCCCACACCGGGCAGTTGATATCACTTGAATTTGAAGACGCCGCAAAGTTTTTGCGGCGTTTTTGTTTGATTTTTTTGGTCAAAACATCCGTGTCTTCAATGGGTTAGGGTCAAAATAGCCTCCAGGCCGCAAACACTTTTGCTGAACTCGTCGAGATGCTAGACTTCGCGGTATGATGGACGTTGTGATCAAGGCATTCGCGGGAGCGACACTGGCCGCTGCGCTGGCGCTTGCAGCGCCTGCAAGTGCGCAGCAGGCAGGCGAGGCGCACCAGATTCCCGGGCAGGGTGCGGGGCCGGGATTGTTTAATCCGGACAGTAATGCTGAAACTGCCGAGGTGATTGACCGTTTGTTTGGTCAACTGCGACAGGCTGATGATGAAAAATCCGCACAATTGCTGGAAACTGCCATCCAGTCACTCTGGTTGCGCTCCGGCAGTCCGACCGCCGACTTGCTGATGAAGCAGGCAGCGGATGCAATGGGCAAGCAGAAATACGGCGCGGCGCTGGTTATCCTGGATACGGTAGTGGACCTGAATCCCAATTTCGTCGAAGGCTGGAACCGGCGCGCCACCCTGCATTTTCTGCGTGGCGATTTTACAAGCTCGTTGAGTGATATTGATCAGGTGCTGTCACTGGAGCCGCGCCATTATGGTGCCTTGTCGGGCCAGGGCGAGATTTTCAAGAAGCGCGGTGCCGGGCGCAAGGCGCTACGCGCATTGCGGCGTGCGCGCACGGTGAACCCGCGCCTGAAAAATCTGAAAGAGCGCATTCGCGAACTGGAGCAGGAATTCGACCAGAAGATCTGATCGCTTCCAAAGTGTCAGAGCAACTTTATGGGTTCAATTGAACTGCTTTAGTCCAAATCTGCGAGTTTGCAGATGCGCGCCAGGGCTGCGGCATCGATATTTCCCTTGTCGTTCCACTCAGCTTCGCACAAGCGGGCAAAGGTGATCGAGTTGTGCACACTCGACAGAAACTCACCGATAGTGTGCGCTAGTTTTGAAAAATCATGTTGCGGTGCAGTAATGGTTGGAGACGCCATTGGTCTTCTCCTGATTGAAAATTGGACAGAACGATCGGTATTTGGGCATCAATTGCCGTGCAGGTGATAACCACTGAGAGGGCTTGCAGATTTTCCACCCTGCTTTTCCTGTTGCGATCCGAATGTAGAAAATGCTTTCATAACAGTCCGATAAGATGATCTCAGCATGTTGTGAACCGCTACGCTCTGTAGCCGCTTACCCTCGCGAATGAAGAACGCCATCTCTTCAGGAGTTGGTGTCGGCAATGTTGAAAGGTCGGATGTCTTGTTCATGGTTTTCACCTTTGCTTTGAGCAAATGACGGTTGCAGTTGCACAACAATCATGTTGCAATGCACAATAATCCGGTTTGGCGGGATTGATAAGAATCATTCTGGTCAAAGCATCTTTGAACCGCAGGAACAACTGGGAGTGAAACTGATGGACATCGCCAGTCAGATGATCCTGTTTGCCGATGTAGTCGAGCATGGCAGTCTGTCGGCCACGGCCCGCGATCTTGGCCAGACTCCATCCGTGGTCAGCAAGCAGATCAGCGCCCTGGAGGACAAGCTCGGCGTGCGTCTTCTCAACCGATCTACCCGACGGCTATCGGTTACCCAGGAAGGTCATTCGTTCTACCAGCGCTGCGCCAGCATTTCATCACAGGTTCGCGAAGCCCAGGAACTGGTGGAGGCAATGGGCGACCAGCCGCAAGGCAGGTTGAGAATTGCCTCGACCGTTGCATTCGCCAAAGCACAATTGCTGCCGCTGTTGCCGGAGTTCCTGGAAACCTATCCCGATCTCACGGTAGATATGGAACTGACGGACCGCAGCGTTGATATGACCACCTCGGATTACGACGTGGCCATCAGGTTCAGTGCCCAGATCGAGAGTTCATCGGTGATTGCCCGCAGGCTCACCGCCTACAAACGCATTGTGTGCGCTTCGCCCGATTATGTCGCGCGCCATGGCGTGCCCTCGACTCTGCAGGACTTTGAACAGCACAATTGCCTGCGGGTCTCCACGGTGAACAACTGGAACGACTGGGAATTCCTGATGGATGGCAAGGACGTGACGCTGACGGCGAGTGGCAATTTCGAGGCCAACAGTGCCGACGCCGTCTACTATGCCACCAAGGCCGGTCTGGGCATCTCGCACTTGTCCACATACATGGTGGCAAACGATCTTCGGGAAGGTACGTTGTTGCAACTGTTTCCGGAACACAATGGAGAAGCTTCCGGGATTTTTGCGGTTTATGCCAGCAAGCATCATCTTGCCCCGAAGGTCAGGGTCTTCATCGACTATTTTTCGCGAAAATTTGGCGACGTGGTGCAGTGAGGCAGCGTGTTGCTGAAGGCGTGTGTTGACGATATTCTTGCTGCAGGTAACCATCCTGACTGGTGGTCCCAAGCGCTGATCTGTCGAACCGGGACCTGCTCAGTCAGGCAATTTCAGGAGTTGGCATGGTGTTGTATCGGGTAATACTGACGGTCCTGGCGTTATGCATGGCAGGTTCGGCATCTGCGCAGGACATTTCGGGTGGCAAATGGGTCGATCTGACCCACCCGTTCAATGAGCAGTCTGTTTACTGGCCGACAGCAGAAACCTTCACCAAGACGGAAGTGTTTCACGGGCACACGGATGGCGGCTGGTTCTATTCGGCATATAATTTTTCCGCAGCCGAACATGGCGGTACGCATATGGATTCACCAATACATTTTGCAGAAGGTGCCCTGACCACCGACAAGGTGCCGTTGAAGCAGCTGATCGGACCTGGGGTCGTGATCGATGTGTCGCGGCAGGCCGCAGCGGATGTGGACTATCTCGTAACAGTCGGCGATATCGAGGCGTTCGAGGCAAGCCACGGGAAAAATCCAGCCGGCGCCATCGTGCTGCTCAATACAGGCAGGGCGGCTCTGTATTCTGACCGTGAAGCCTATATGGGCACTGCCGAGCGCGGTGCCGAAGCTGTTGCCAAGTTGCATTTTCCCGGTCTTGCAGCAGATGGAGCTGCACTGCTGGTTGCACGAGGCATCGCTGCTGTCGGGCTGGACACACCATCCATTGATCGCGGCCAGTCGACGGAGTTTGCCGCCCATGTGGAGTTGATGACGCACAATATTCCGGCATTCGAAAATGTCGCCGACATGAGCGCGCTGCCGGCGACCGGCAGTACAATCATTGCATTGCCAATGAAGATCGAGGGGGGTTCAGGCGGCCCGTTGAGGATCGTGGCACACATGCCCGCAGGCTGAAACGGCCTGCAAATCCAAAAGCTGTCGAGCGGTCCGGGCGAGCGTCTATTTGGCCGCAGTGACCCTGGCCACCCTGAGAAGATTGGTCTTGCCGGGAGTTCGCAAAGGCACACCGGCAGTGATGACGATGTGATCACCGACCTTTGCGATGTTTTCATCACGCGAAATGTTGACGGCGCGCTGAACCATGTCGTCCAGATCAACAGCATCGTCGGTGTGCATGCAGTGCAGGCCCCACACAACGGCCAGCCGGCGACCGGTGGCTATATTGGGCGTCAGGGCAATCACCGGCATGTCAGGGCGCTCACGCGCGACGCGCAGGCCGGTTGAGCCTGATCCCGTGTAGCAGACGATGGCTGATACGGCGAGTGTTTCGGCCACTGTGCGCGCGGCATGGGCAATTGCGTCAGCACTGGTTTGCTGGGGTTCGGTACGGGCATTCTTGATGATATCGCGATAAAGCGGATCGTGCTCGATGGATCGGGCAATCCGGTCCATCGTCGCCACGGCTTGTTCAGGCCATTGGCCGGCCGCTGATTCGGCCGACAGCATGATGGCGTCAGCCCCTTCGAACAGTGCAGTGGCAACATCTGATACCTCGGCACGCGTCGGTACCGGCTCCTGGATCATGCTTTCCAGCATCTGGGTTGCCACGACAACCGGTTTGCCGGCGCGCCGGCACGCACGGACCATGCGCTTCTGCCATCCCGGTACAGACTCCAGCGGCAGCTCGACACCCAGGTCTCCGCGCGCCACCATGATGGCATCCGCCAGTTCAATGATTTCATCCAGGTGATTGAGCGCGGATGGTTTTTCGACCTTGACCATGATGCCGGCCTTGTCGCCGATGATGGCGCGGGCCTCGGCGACGTCGGATGGCAGTTGCACGAATGACAACGCAACCCAGTCAATATCCAGTGTCAGCGCATAATCAAGATCAGCAAGATCCTTTTCCGTCAACGGGGTGAGCGGGATGATCGTGTCCGGCAGGTTGACACCTTTGCGAGCCGACAGAACACCGCCGAAGATAACGCGGGTCTCGATGGTCCGGCCATTGGCCGAGGTGACCTCGAGCCGGATTCGGCCATCATTGAGCAGCAGGTTTTCACCGGGTTTGACTGCCTGGAAAATTTCGGGATGGGGCAGGTGAACGCGATGTTCATCGCCAGGTGTTTCATCCATGTCCAGACTGAATGTGTCGCCGGCATTGATGGTCACTTCGTCCGTGGAAAAAGTGCCGATGCGCAGCTTGGGGCCTTGCAGATCAACAAGAACTGCAATGGGGCGCGAATGCTTTTTCTCAATCCGGCGGATGATGTCGTAGCGCGATTTCAGATTTGGATGGTCGGAATGGCTCATATTGATGCGGAACACATCCACACCTGCGAGAAACAGCTTCTCGATCATTTCCTCGGTTTCCGACGCCGGCCCCAGGGTCGCGACAATCTTCGCCTGTCTTTGCCGTCTCACGTCCTTACCACCTTGTTGTTCTTGTTGTTCGGCCGGCCCCTATTGGGTTGCGGCAGGAGCCGGTTGGGTCTTTGCGCCTTCGAGCCGAATCGTCCAGTCCGTGTTTTCGCCAGTGTCGACTTCAAAGAAACCGGTCTGCTTGTAACCGCGTTCCTGGCAGCTTTTTAAACCGCGGATTGTGAAGAGTTTATCACGACTGCACATCTGGGCATTGCCGCCCCAGGAGCCGCCATTGTCATAATCAACCGCGTAAATGTAATACCAGCGCGCAATCAGGGGGCCTTTCAGCAGCGTTTCGCATGCATTTGCGGCAATGTTCCACCATCCTTCAGACGCCCAACCCTGCTGATCCTTGTAACCAAGAGCCACGCCAACGCGGCTCGGTGTCAAATTGCAAAGTTTGAGATCTGCGTGTGCCGGTGCCGGCTGAAACAACAATGCCGGGGCCACAACAGCCAAGGCAAGAAGAAGTGAACGCTTCATATGCAGTCTTTCCCACTGACACGGACGTACATGGAGATGCATCATCCGTCCCTATTCGAACCTGATCCAGGTATCAACAGTGCGCGCGCACCCTGATTGACACCGGATATATTGTGACGGCGAAACCCCGGTTTGGCCAACCCCAAAATGCCATCGCAAAAATGGCGGTTCAATGACCTGATAACATAACGCCGTGTTACATCTTATCAACGTGTTCCCTGATCCGGTCAAGCACGCTTGAAGCATCGCGGACGAACGCCAGGCGCGTTGCAGATTATTTCCGGCTTGGATCGAATCATTTAATGCGATCAGATATGACGTCAAACGATTCGATTCAGACGGGAAATGATCTATAGTCCTGCGCATCATGAATATTGTCCCTGCCGTCTCTCATAGCGGTCCCCATACAACCGAAGACATTTCCGGATTTGAAAGCCATTATGTGCTGCCGGGCGACCGCTCGCGCGGAATTGTGCTGGTATGTGATCATGCCAGAAGTGCGCTGCCGGCGGTGTATGGCTCTCTGGGATTGCCGGCGTCGGAGTATGAGCGCCACATTGCCTATGATATCGGGGTGGAAGCTGTTGTGAACGGCCTGTCGGCAAGGCTGGGTATCCCGGCGGTGTTGTCTTGTTTTTCCAGACTGCTGATTGACCCTAACCGGGATATGAATGATCCGACACTGATCATGCAGTTGTCCGACGGAGCGGTGGTGCCGGGGAACCGCGACATTGATGACGCGGAACGCAACTTCAGATTGACGCATTTCTATCGACCCTATCATCGCGCCATCGAGGCAGAGATCGATGCTGCGATCGCGGCAGGGTTTCCGCCCGCGCTGATTTCTGTGCACAGTTTCACGCCTGCCTGGAAAGGGGTTGCCCGTCCCTGGCATGCAGGGCTGTTATGGGAAGATGACAGGCGGTGTTCCGATCTTTTCATTCAGGCGTTGTCTGCTGATCCCAACCTTGTTGTGGGTGACAATGAACCTTATGCCGGCGGGCTTGCAGGCGATACTATGAACACGCATTCGGTCAAGCGGGACCTGCCGCATACACTGCTGGAAATTCGCCAGGACCTGATTTCGGATGATAAGGGTGTATCACAATGGATTGAACGGCTGGCAAGCGCCATTGACCGGATGATCGCAGATGACCAGATCAAGAACCTGGTGCATAACAAATTTGCAGGAGACAGATGACGATGGATAAAAAGACCCAAACCGAACTGGAGGCGGCTGCATTTCGGCGTCTTGTTGCGCATTTGCGCGAACGCACCGATGTGCAGAACATTGACCTGATGAACCTGGGCGGGTTTTGTCGCAATTGTCTGTCCAACTGGCTCAAAGATGCTGCGGATGAATCGGGGATTGCACTGGACAAGGAAGCTGCTCGCGAGCATGTCTATGGAATGCCCTATGCCCAGTGGAAAGCCCGCTATCAGACGGAAGCCACGCCGGCACAGGCAGCAGCATTGACCAAGTCGCATCCCGGCCATTAGGTCATGACCTGGAGCAACCCACGAGCGCCTGAAGCAGATAGAACGGACGTAAGCCATGGACACTAAAACAAGTTTTGCGCAAGGCCAACTCAGGAGCCTGATCGAACGCATCGAGCGGCTCGAAGAAGAAAAGAAGGCAATCGCCGCTGACATCAAGGAAGTCTATGGTGAAGCCAAGGCCAACGGTTTCGACACCAAGATCATGCGAAAGGTTGTCAGCCTTCGCAAAAAGGACAGCGCGGAGCGCCAGGAGGAAGAGGCCATTCTTGACCTTTATCTGAGCGCGCTGGGCATGATTGCCGCAGATGGCGCGGGACAAGACGATGCAGCTGCTGCGGAATGATTGACCTTGGCAGGTATGGGTTCACAACCGCCCGTATTGCCCCGGGGTCTGCCTCTGCCGTCCAGTAACTGAGGTTGCAAGCCAATGATTCCAGCAGCAATTGGCATAGTCGGCGTTTTCGCGATTATGCAAGTCGGCTGGGCAGATTTGGCTGCAGACCATGAGGCCCATGCCGCCAATGCGGCGGCCTCGCTGATCGAGATTGCGGTTGCCAACTCCACGCAACCGGAACAGTCGCACGCAGATGATCTGAAAGCCTCGGCAGAACACATGCTGAGAGGTAATTTCTACCTGGACAATGGCGATTATGAAGCTGCATTGGCTGAATACACCAGGGCACTGGAATATGATCCGAAGTCCTGGGTGGCGTTTCTGCTGCGTGCCTACCTGTACCAGATACAGAATGAAAACCGGCTGGCGATCAGCGATCTCGACAAGACAATTGAACTCAACCCCACGGTTGAAGCGCATGTCATGCGCGGCGTGGCGTATGCTTTTTCCGGTGATGACGATGCTGCACTCAAGGACTATGTGACGGCTGCACGCATCGATCCCGGCTATGGAAACATCTACAAGCAACGTGCCTATATTTATTTGCGGCGCGGCAAGTTTGCCCAGGCTGAAGCAGACATCCAGACGGCGATCAGACTGCTGCCGGGAGACCTGGAAGTTCAGCACAGTTTCGGAGATGTCTTGTACTATGGTGGAAAAGTCCGGGCAGCAAGGCGGCAATGGGAGAAAACCTGCTCAATTGCCGATGCCGCGATGACGAGGGACTGGCAGCAGCGACTGGCTGCCATAGCCCGTTACAAAGGACCCGTGGACGGTAAGTGCGATCGCGAGTTGATCGAGATTTTTGCCGCGTGCGCGCGTGACCGTTGCCAGTTCTGATCTTCACCGCGATGAGTATCCGGGGATACGACCAGGGCAATTCCGATCAAGCGCGTTGCGCCTTATCAGTTGCCGAAACTGAGAGGTGCTTGCACAACCTTCAGAATTTTTGAACTTTCGGCTTCGCTCTGCTGCCAGATTTTCTGCGTGCCAACGACTTCAGGTGTGAAGTTGCCCTTGCCGGAGCGGTTGACAACCTGACTGTCGGCCTTGCCGGAGCGATTGACCCTGTTGTTTGCGAGCGCTGGTTCTTCGGTTTCTTCTGCGCCTGGCATGAACGCCTCAATCAACCGCGCCAATGCTGATTTGTCCTCACGGCTGAGCGGGTGAATCGCATGTTCGTCGTCATTGATGAATGGCTGCGGTGCACCGTCGCGACGCGCAATGGCATCGGTGCTGGTGAACAGGTCGCTCAGGCTGGACGTATTGGCGTAGCTGACACTGAGGGGACGAATACCGGTTGCCTGAACCGCTGTCCCTGTCGTGTGGAGGCTGCCCTTGGCAGTTGAATTGACGGCGTTCACGTCAGCATAGTTCAATTCTTCAGATGCCAATGAAGCTATGGTCACGGGGCCAAGGCTGCCACGCACCGGCGACAAGCTGTCCTCCGAGAAATTCTGACGTTCGATTGGCGCAGAAGCAGGTTCAATCTGCATGTTGGCTGCCGCGAGCATCAGGACCTCAATCGGCCTTGGGCGCGGTTTTGGTGCAACATCACGCAAAGACGCTGCAATGGCAACTGGAGCCGGTGTCGTGGCAACGGCTGCGATGACAGCTTCAGCCATGCTGGCCGGCATCAAGCTGACCGGACCTTTCGGATCCCTGCGAGCCTGATTCTGTGCGGGCTCCGGCTGGTAGGCAGCATACTGGACGTTGTTTGACCGGCCTTTGCGGGCCGCTACAGTCTTGTAGTATTTGCGGGAAATCGAGGCCTGGCGGGTGGCGCTCATGCGGGGCCAGTGCCGGACGCTGCCGTTATCAATATGAACGAAACCGTACTTGCCGGAGCGCGGGTAATAGCCAACGCCGCCGATCTTGCGGACAAAAGCCGAGCCCATGATCTTTTCGACAGGCACGTCGGGGAAATAGAAGTCAATCGCCCTGCCGTTCATGTGCTGCGACTTGCGAGCGACCTTGCGGCCAATCCGTTTCAGCATGGCATTGGTGCGAGGCGAGCGATAACCGGAAACAATGTGAACTGGCTTCTTCGAGCCCAGATCGGCATGCAGTTCCCAAAGCAGGTCGACTGTTTCCAGCGACATCTTGGTTGGTTCATTGCGGCGCCAATCGCGCAGGAACCAGTTGATTTTCTTCACTGCCGCCTGGTCGTATTTGCCATTCCTCTTGTAGGTAACGGTCAGCGTTTCCTTGGTATGGGTGAAATACATTGAAAGCGTACGGTCTTCGGCGGACGCAACAGCACATGTTGCTACCGATGCACCAAAGGCGACCGTGGCTGCAAAACAACCGGTCAAAGCCCTACGCTTGGCCTGATAAACCACATCTCCAAAGAGCGTGGTCCAAGGAACCCTGCACTGCATAACCACCATCACACGGGCGAACCCGCATCCCCTAAATTCCGCTTCAGAGCAGAATCTCGTAAGCCTTTGTAACCGAATTGCTCATAGACCACAAGAATAAGGCTGCTATTAGGCATTGTTTTTACTCAGATAATTGATCATTGCACAGTCAGCTTAACACCTGCTTAAGCACGCTCCTGAAAAGGGGTGATCGTGTGTCGGACTAGTGACGTTTTTTGATCAATCTGATGAGATTCGGCCGCTGGGAGCGTTTTTTTGGCAATTACAGCGTTTTTGACAAAAGCGGGTGCCGGTATTTGCCACCAGGAGATGCGACAGCAAGGGCGTAGGGCGCGGTTTGGATTCAATCAGACCGATGTCGGTACTTATCAACAGGCGCCAAAGCAAACGGGCGCGAAATACGCGCCCGCCCACTGTTCCGATTCGATGAGCTGGCAGCCCTGAATCACTGCCATCGAGCGCAACGCGCTTCAGCGCAAGGCGCTTTTTTCGGCTTTCACGGCGCTGGCGAGATACGTATCACGCTTGTAGACATCCTCGTAGTAAGCCAGATCTCCCGACTCACTGGTCCAGGCTGTGAAATAAGTCAGGTGCACAGGCAGTTTCCTGGCAAGTTTTACCGGCGTATTTTTACGGGTGGCAATTGTCGATGCAATTTTGCTCTGCGACCAACCCAGAATCTGGGTAGCAAGATCGCGGGGGTTCTGCACGCGTACGCAGCCGTGACTGAAGGCGCGCTTGCTGTTTTCGAACAGCGAGCGTTTTGGCGTGTCATGCAGGTAGATCGCGTGCCGGTTCGGGAACATGAACTTCACTTCGCCCAATGCATTGTTGGGGCCGGGCTTCTGGCGTACGCCGATGCCGCCGCGGTAATTCCACCAATCCACGTTCCAGCCGGAGATTTGCTGGCCGCGATTGTTGAGCACTTCATAGCCACGCTGCTCAAAATAGCCGGGATTTTGCTGTACGCGTCGCAGATATTCGCCCTTGATGATGGATTGCGGAACCCCCCAATACGGATTGAACTCCACCCGTTCCATTTCATCGGAGAAGAAGTAGGTCTGGTTGGAAGGCTTGCCGACAATGACGCGGGTTGACCATTCTATCTGGCCCTTGTTGATGATCCGCATTTCGTAGGCAGCCTGGTTCACCAACACGTACCGTGACCCAAGATTGCGCGGCAGCCAACGCAGACGCTCCATGTTGAGAGCAAGCTGATCGGTACGTTTAACGGCAGTCTTGCCGTTGAGCGCGTCTATGGTGCGTTTACCGGCCATGCCATCCGGGCTGAGACCGACGCTTCTCTGAAACGCCTTGATGGCTTTGACATCGCTATCGGTCATGGTGACAGAAGGATCCTCCGGCGCCAGTACCGCCGCTTCGGAACCAAACAGGGGAGCGTCGCTCGCCTGGTTGTCCGACAGCGCAATCTCATCCTTGTTTTTCAGCAATTTCAATTGCTTGAGGCGATCGCGCAGAATTGGCAGGCGGTCATCCTCAACACCGAGTTTCAATAACGGGCCGGCCGGAACAATGATCTGCTTGATCTCGCCCTTGTTCGCGCCAAGGCTGACCAATTCAGCTTTCATGGCCGCGTAGGCAGGCAGTTTCGGGTGCAGGCTCATCAGCCACTCGTGTGGAGCGGGATGGTTGAAGAGAGACGCCACCGCATCTTTGGCTGCTATTTTCGGGGGGGTCAGATCATGGTAACCGGAAATCTTGTTGGGCGTAACAAGACCGGATGAAGCATGCCCCGAATAGCGCAGCGCCATGGCAGACAACTGCAGTTCAAACTTCGCCAAAGTGTCGGCATCTGACGGCAGATTGTCGATGCCGCCAGCCTCGGTCAGCGACGACAGTGTATACAGGCTTGGATCGAGACCTTCCTGGTCGGCATTTGCCAATACTTCCAGCAGGGCGCGGGCGTTCGACGAGGGTTTATGGTCGGCAATCCACAAGGGGGCAAATTCCCGCTCTGAATAGGCCTCGATCAACGCAGTAACCTGGTGTTTTGAAAGGGAAACTCCGGCAGAGTTGTTCTTAAGTGCCTCAAATACAGCCTGGTCGACGGCAATTGGCAGCGTGACGGAGTCAACGTACTTGTTTGCATCCACCTCGGTGCCGGATGCCGAGACAAAAACAACGCCTTGCGGGCGCGGCTGTTGCAAATTCCTGTCAGCCAGGGCCACGGGATTGTCGGCCTTGTAGTTGTGGTACTTCTCACCCGTTGATGCAACGTCCGGCCCATCGTTGTCGGACAGGCTCAGTTGCTGGCGAAACCGGTTTGAATTTCGCGACCGAACCTGACGGCTGAAATAATCGCCGGAGCGCGCAAAGAAACCACGTGTGCTATCAAGAAAGTCACTCGACGTGTCGTTGGTGCGTTCCCTGCTGCGGGAATTGGTGCGCCGGTTCCAGAAACCGTCGTCCGATGATTGGGTACTGCTGCGGGAGTTGAAATTGAACTTCTTCTGCCGGACCTGGCTTTCCGCAGCGGCAGATACGGCCATGGTGGGTAACACCAGGCACGATGCCAACAGTACGGCACTCAAACGGTTCAACATCTCATAAACCTCCAGTGAATCAACTGTGACTTAAGCCACAGCCTTTCAATGTTCGCAATACTTCAGCCCGGGGCATCCATAACTTTTCCGTCACCAGTATCTGTGTCGGGTTACTGTGAATTGCAAATCCACGCCGTTTTGCGGTCGAACCCGGCACCCCTATGTCACGTAGATAACCCCTGTGATCCCAATTGGTTCATTCAGTCACCAAATCTTGTACAGCGTCGGTCTTTTTGGTGTCCAAAAAATGGACAGGTCGAATCTTCTGTCATATTTTTCAGGCTTGACTGTTATCCGCGCGCCTCGAGGCCAAGCTCCCGCATTTTTCTGTACAGTGTCGAGCGTCCAATTCCCAGTTTGCGGGCAACTTCCGACATCTGACCCCGATACCGGTTGAGAGCGAGGCGAATCATGTCCGCTTCAATCTCTTCAAGGCGCCGGATGTGTCCACCATCGGTGACGGCAGGGATACCGATGGCAAAACCGTCAGAGACCATGGTGGTGGTTCCGGTTGATGGCATCACGGAATGCTCGGTGATGGAGGGCTGCCCGCCAATCATGGCATCTGCCCCGCTTGCAAGCGGGGCGGCAGGCTCAGGTACAGGGGCTGGAGGAACCTCAACATCAAAACCATCTGTCAGGGCGGCGATCTGCGGGAAGTCGGCCAACTGGAGCTGGTTGCCTTCGCTCATGACAATGGCCCTGAAGACCGTGTTTTCGAGTTGACGCACATTGCCTGGCCAGGCGTACGCCTTGAGCAGTTCAAGTGCATTGGCGTC
>CAYRLR010000007.1:0-3740 GCA_964424975.1 uncultured Anderseniella sp. | reverse complement strand
GACGCACATTGCCTGGCCAGGCGTACGCCTTGAGCAGTTCAAGTGCATTGGCGTCAATTCCCTTGACCCTGCGACCTTCCTCGGCAGCAAACCGCGTGATGAAGTGCGTGACCAGCGGCGCAATGTCTTCGATGCGTTCACGCAATGGCGGGGCCATGACCGGAAACACGTTGAGGCGATAATATAGGTCTTCACGGAACTGACCGTTCTTGACCATTTCGATCATGTTGCGGTTGGTTGCGGAAATAAGCCGGATACTGACCTTGACCGGTTTTCTCGAACCGACCGGATCAATTTCGCCTTCCTGCAGGGCCCGCAGCAGCTTTACCTGTATGTCCAACGGCAATTCGGCGACTTCGTCGAGAAACAAGGTGCCGCCGTCGGCTTCCTGAAACTTGCCGATATGTTTGCCAACCGCGCCGGTAAAGGCACCCTTTTCATGGCCGAACAGAATGCTTTCCACCAGGTTTTCGGGCAGCGCGCCGCAGTTTACGGCCACGAACGGTTTGCCTCTGCGCTCGCTTTCACCCTGGATGGCACGGGCTATCATTTCCTTGCCGGAGCCGCTTTCGCCTTCTATCAGAACAGGAATATTCGAGTGAGCGGCACGTTGGCCGAGCTTCACCACGCTGGCCATTGCAGGACTGGCGATGATCAGGTCGTCGAACGACATTGAACCTGACACCTTCTGGTTCAGTCGCTTGACCTCTTCGGTCAGGGCGTTGACTTTCAAAAGGTTCTGTATGGAGATCTTTAGCCGTTCCGGGTTGATCGGCTTGACCACAAAATCATCGGCGCCGGCCCGCATGGCCTTGACCACGGTTTCAATGGAGCCCTGTGCGGTCTGTACGATAACCGGGACGGTTGTGCGATGGGCAGAGAGACGCTCGAGAAATTCAAGGCCGTCGATCTCCGGCATCACCAGATCCAGAATGATCAGGTCAACCGGCTTGGATCGGCTTGCCTCCAGAATGTCGAGACCCTGGCTGGCGCCGTCGGCAGTTACCGTATCAAAGCCGTAGCGTTTGACCAGTTCTTCGAGGATACGGCGCTGGGTCGGCTCGTCATCAACAATCAGAATTTTATGTGTCATGCTGTCTTCTTTATATTTACTCTACAGCCGTCCCTAGACCATAGGCGCACATGAAAAGACCTGTCTGCGCCGCCCCCACAGTCTCGGTTCATGTGTTCCTCGAAGGCCACTTTGGCCCACAGGGGTAAAGGGCGGCTTAAAATCGGATAACTTTCGTGCGGGTTAATGATTTTCCGGAAATGTTGGCGAAACCAGCTTGTTTGCGGCTGATTGAGCGGTCATATGTGCTGCATGTCCCTGTTTTGCCTGTTCAGGCATCATCCCCTTCGGAGTTCATATGCATATATTGAAAGAAAATTTTCAAAAATCTTCAGCTTCAAGTGCAACGGAAGCAGACCTGGGTGATTTGCCGGAATGGAATTTGGCAGACCTGTATGCGGGGCCTGATGCAGCCGCTTTCAAGACCGATATGGAAAAGGCGGCCTTACAGGCCAAACAGTTTGCTGATGCCTACCAGGGCAAACTGGAAGGCCTGTTGGACGGTGGAGCAGGTGGTGATGCGCTGGCCGGCGTTATCAAGCAATACGAGACCATGTCCGACCTGTTTGGCCGCATCGGCTCGTTCATGATGCTGTATTATGTGGGGGATACCACAGATGCAGACAGGCAGAAATTCTACGGCGACGTTTCCCAGAAGCTGACCTCCATCACCACCGGGCTGGTGTTCTTTGAACTTGAATTCAACCGGCTGGATGGAACGGCGCTGGACACGGCTATGGCCGCATCGGCTGCCCTGGCACATTTCCGCCCGTGGATCGAGGATCTGCGCAAGGAAAAACCGTTTCAGCTGGAGGACCGCGTGGAACAGCTGTTTCACGAGAAGTCGGTTACCGCGGCCGGTGCCTGGAACCGGTTGTTTGACGAGACGATGGCGGCCCTGAAATTCAATGTCGAAGGCGACGAACTGGCGCTTGAACCGACGCTCAATCTGCTGGTCTCGAAGGATGCCGGCAAGCGCAAGATCGCGGCGCAAGCCCTGGCACAGGTCTTCAAGTCCAATATTTCACTGTTTGCCACAATCACCAATACACTCGCCAAGGACAAGGAAATCTCCGACCGGTGGCGCGGTTTCAAGGACGTGGCTGACAGCCGCCACCTGGCCAACCGGGTTGAAGGCCCGGTCGTCGATGCCCTGGTTGCAGCCGTGCGCGGGTCCTACCCGAAACTGTCGCATCGCTACTATGCCATGAAAGCCAAATGGCTCGGCATGGACCGGCTGATGCACTGGGATCGCAATGCACCGTTGCCGGAACAGGACGACAGCAAGATAGAATGGGATGTCGCCCAGGCAACTGTCCTGAATGCCTATGCCGGATTCGCGCCCGAGATGGCAGATATAGCACGCCGGTTCTTTGATGAGCGCTGGATTGATGCGCCGGTACGTCCGGGCAAATCGTCAGGGGCGTTCGCGCATCCTACCGTGCCGTCGGCGCACCCTTACGTGATGTTGAACTACCAGGGCAAGACGCGCGATGTCATGACGCTGGCTCACGAGCTCGGCCACGGTGTGCACCAGGTGCTGGCATCTGACCAGGGCGCGTTGATGGCGTCGACGCCGCTGACGCTGGCTGAAACGGCATCGGTGTTTGGCGAAATGCTGACCTTCCGCTCGCTGCTCAACAAGACCTCTGATCCGAAGATCCGCAAGATGCTGCTGGCCGGCAAGGTCGAGGACATGCTCAACACTGTGGTGCGCCAGATTGCGTTTTACTGCTTTGAAAGTGAGGTGCACATGGCGCGCCGTGACGGCGAACTGACGCCGGACCAGATCGGCGAAATCTGGATCAGGACCCAGAAGGAAGCGCTGGGTGATGCCATCGAATTCGGCCCCGGTTACGAAAACTTCTGGGCTTACATCCCGCATTTCATTCATTCGCCGTTTTATGTGTACGCCTACGCGTTTGGTGACTGCCTGGTGAATTCCCTGTATGCGAGATATCTGGAAGCAGAGGACGGGTTCCAGCAGAAATACCTTGAAATGCTGCGCGCCGGAGGCACCAAGCATCATTCTGAACTGTTGCAGCCGTTTGGGCTCGATGCATCCGACCCGGATTTCTGGGGCAAGGGTCTTGGCATGCTTGAGGGCTTCATTGACGAACTGGAACAAATGGACGCTGCCGGTTGATGTGAGATGAGCGAGCTTTCTCCCCACTCAGCACTGCAACGGGACAAGTTGCCGAAACCGTTTTCGGTGGGACTGTCGGCGCTTGACCCGGGTGACTGGATTGTGCCGGACATGCATCTGGCAGAGCAGTTGCGCGACAAGGCGGAGCATTTCGAGAAACGCCGCGAGGCAGTGTTGCAGGCCGAGGACGCCACCCTTGATGCACAGGCCGAGACGCTTGACCTGCTGCTGGACTACCTTCTGCGCACCTATCCGGACATCTACAAGGTGTCCGGTGACGAAGTGACGGTGGCTCCTGCCGGGCTTGCCTACAGAATTCCGGACTATGCGCACGCGCCGCTTGAGCTTGCCTGCCGGTTGGTGCAGGACGACCTGGTGATCATGCGCAAAGGCGATGGCGGATACCGGATTGCAGCGGCTGCAGTGTGTTTTCCGTCTACCTGGGTTCTGGCTGACAAGTTTTCAAAACCGATTGCCGAAGTGCATGCGCCGGTGCCGGGTTTCGGACCGGGCACGCGGACT
>CAYRLR010000006.1:9914-18669 GCA_964424975.1 uncultured Anderseniella sp. | reverse complement strand
CAAGGAAAATTCTTATGTCACCTGTTGCCAAATCCGGGAGTGCCGACCCGCAATCCACTTATGTTGATGTGGAACACTTGCCGTGGCAGAAAACGCGATGGCCGGGCATTGAGATCAAGATACTGATCGAGGACAAGCAGACCGGCCTGTTGACCTCAATGACACGCATGGCACCGGGAACGGCCCTGCCCGACCACATGCACGTTGGCATCGAGCAGACCTTTGTTCTCGAGGGATCGCTGGTTGACCATGAAGGGGCCTGCACTGCCGGAAATTACGTCTGGCGCAAGGCTGGCAGTCGCCACACTGCACACTCCCCGGACGGCTGCATTGCGATCGGGTTTTTCCAGCAGCCCAACAAGTTCTTTGATGAAGGTGCCTGAGACACTCACCTTTGCGAAACAGGTGCTGGATCAGGGTCATGCGGGCAGTCATTGGAACAGGCGCGCACGCCTGCAAAACAGTCGGGATACCGGTGTTTGTTGCACATTTGCGCCTGACACTGTTCGGTAGATCGCCCGCCGTAACCTCCTGGAATACCGGCAATTAATGGCCGGTGCCTTGGTGGTCAACAACATAGTCAAGCGCTTTTCTCTTGCGCCCTTGCATCACGACCGATTGACACAAATGGCCAATGATGACAATTTGGAACAACGTTCCGAAACGCTGTTCCAGTTTTGCACAGGCCTGTGATGACGCTACAGATTGACCGAACTCTTGATGTTCTCGAGCTTCACGCCGGCCACCCGGAAGGCTTTCAGCTGAGCGAAACGGCAGCGCGGCTCAATATGGCCAAGGGTGCAGCCCACCGGTTGCTGACCCAGCTCACCCAACGCGGTTACCTGGAGCAGGACGAGAAAAACCAGCGCTACCGCCTGACCTTGCGGCTGGTCGTGCTCGGCTTTCGGCATTTGACCAATACCGGCCTGACCGACGTTTGCCAGCCGGAGCTGGACAAGCTGGCCAACATCACGGGTGAACTGGTCAGGCTGACTGTCGTCGATGGGGATACCCTGATCTGGACTGCACAGGCGCAAGGTGCCCGGCATGGCCTGCGCTATGACGGCAATTACGGCAGGCCCGTCAACCTGACGTCGACAGCGACGGGCAAGTGCTGGCTGTCCACGCTCGACCAGGCACGCATTGAGCAGATTATTACAGACCAGGGCTTCGGTGACCCTGCAGAAGTCGGACCACAGGCCCTGCGCGATCTGGACGATGTCCTGGCGGAGATCGACAGGACCAGACAGGCCGGCTACGGCATAGCCTACGAAGAAGGTGAACCCGGCATGTGCGCGATTGCTGCTGCAATTGCCGGCTCGACGCCCGATGCCCCCTGCGTCGGCACCATCAGCGTGGCAGCACCCACTGTTCGAACACCGCGGGACAAGTTGCAGCAATGGGCACCCGAGGTAATGGGTCTCGCGAAACGGCTTTCCGAACTGTGGCCAATCCGGGATTTTCAGTCATCCACGCTGGTGGGACTAAGCGCATGACTGCTGGCCCTGATACAGCGCAGGACAGGCCCACTGCGGTTGCCGCTCTCTATCACCGCACGCGCGGCCTGCGCCAGTTCGTGATCAGCTTTGTCGTCCTGTTCGTGATCTGGGAAACGGCAGTCAGAATTTTTGGCGTTGCGACTTACCTGCTGCCGCCACCGTCCCTGATCTGGACGGAGTTCGCCTCGCGCTGGAGCTATGTTCTGGCAAACACATGGATCACCACCAGTGAAATCATCGCGGGCTATCTCGTCGCCGTGGCGGTCAGCGTGCCACTGGCCGTTTTCGTGGCATACTTTCCCACCATGGAACGCATGTTCTACCCGATCATCGTGTTTCTGCAGATTGTGCCCAAGATCGCTATCGCGCCCCTGTTCATCATCTGGTTCGGCTTTGGCTACACCCCGAAAATCCTGCTGGTGTTCCTGTTGTCGTTCTTTCCCATCGTGGTTTCCAGCATTGCCGGCTTCAAGTCGATTGATGACGAGACCATGGAACTGGCCAGATCGACAGGTGCCAGCGCCTGGATGATTTTCAGGAAGATCCGCCTGCCGCACGCACTGCCCAGTATTTTCACGGGCCTGAAAGTTGCTGCCGCATTGTCTTCGACAGCCGCCGTGGTCGCTGAGTTCGTCGCCTCGGACAAGGGGCTCGGTTACCTGCTCCTGCGCTACAATGGCGACCTTGAAACACCAATGGTTTTTGCGACCATCATTGTGCTCTCGATCGTTGGACTGATTGTCTACTACGCGGTCGAACTTCTCGAGAAATTCGCAATCCCCTGGCACGTCTCGCAGCGCAAGGATGATGGCATCCACGTCACAAGCTGACCATCACGAGCACTGCGCGATCCAGGAGACAGACTACTCAATAAAACCAAATAATCCCCAGGGAGGATAAAATGAAGCATCTGAAATTTTACGTACTGTTTGCATCCGTCTGGCTGGCGCTGCTGGGTACTGTGCCCGCCAACGCCGCGGACGATGTCTCACTCAGGCTGAACTGGTATCTGGTCGGCTTCCATGCCCCGGTGTATCTCGGCAAGGACAGGGGTTACTTCACCGACGAGGGCATCAACCTGACCATCAACGAGGGCCGTGGATCCGGTGTTGCCACCCAGGTGGTCGGCTCAAAAAGCGACACGTTCGGCATTGCCGATGCGGGCACCATGATCATTGCCGTGTCCAAGGGCATTCCGATCAAGGCCATCATGTCGCCGATGAACATCTCGCCCTTTGGCATCGTGTCGCGTGCTGACGCCAACATCAAGACGCCGCAAGATCTTGAAGGCAAGCGGATTGCCGTGACTGCCGGCGATGCACTGACACAATTGTTCCCCGCAGTGATCAAGTCCAACAACCTTGACGCCGGCAAGATCAACATGATTTTCGTCGATCCGGCGGCCAAGGTCGTCTCGGTTCTTGAAAAGCGCGCAGATGCACTGCTCGGCAGCGCCGATGCCCAGTTTTTCCAGATCGAGGCCAAGGGCGTAAAGGCCGCGGCGTTGAATTTCGCCGACATTGGCGTCAACACGGTGGGGCTCAGCATCATTTCACATACAGATACGGTGGCTGAAAATCCGGACCTTGTCCGCCGTTTCGTCAAGGCAATGCGCCGGTCATTCGAGGCAACCATTGCCGATCCTGACGCCGCCATCGCTGCAGCCGTTGCATCCAAGCCCGACGTCAATGCCGATGTGCTCAAGGGCCAGTTGCTGGTCGACCTCGACTTGCTGGAGTCGCCAGCTTCCAAAGGCAAGGGTATAGGATTTGGTGCCCCTGAAGGCTGGGAACACACGGTCTCATTGTTGAAAGAATACCGTGGGCTGAAGACAGACAAGGAAGCCTCGCACTTTTACACCAACGAGTTCCTGCCCCAGCCGTAATGCAACATTCCAACGTGACAACAAACGGCAGGCAAGGCGTTGCTGCCCAGGCCCCGGAGACTTCCGGGGCCTGTTCACCTGCCGGGACCGATGACAGTATTGTCATCAGCCGTGCATCCAAGGTCTTCCGGCGCGGCACGGTGGAAACCGTGGCGCTTGAAGGCGTTGACCTGTCAATTGGCAGGTCAGAATTCGTCGCCATTGTTGGTCCGTCGGGATGCGGAAAATCCACATTGATGCGGCTCATTGCCGGGCTGACCCACCCTACATCCGGCAGCGTTCGTGTAGATGGCAAGCTTGTCGAGGGTGCCATCACCAACCTCGGTGTCGTGTTTCAGAAAGCGGTATTGCTTGAGTGGCGCAAAGTTCTGCAAAACGTCTTGTTGCAGGTCGAAATGAGAGGTCTCAATCCCGCTGATTTCGAACACAAGGCACGCGAACTGCTGGCATCGGTGGGACTTGCCGGTTTCGAAGACCGCTATCCGCACGAATTGTCAGGCGGCATGCAGCAGCGAGCCGGCATCGTCCGCGCACTGATCCACGATCCGCCATTGCTGATGATGGATGAACCGTTCGGGGCGCTCGATGCATTGACCCGCGAGCAGATGCGCATCGATCTCGAGGAACTCTGGCTGGCGACAGAAAAGACGGTTCTGTTCAT
The DNA here is from genome assembly GCA_964424975.1 of uncultured Anderseniella sp. Lineage (GTDB taxonomy): Bacteria > Pseudomonadota > Alphaproteobacteria > Rhizobiales > Aestuariivirgaceae > Anderseniella. The sequence continues at coordinate 14,624 of CAYRLR010000006.1, read as the reverse complement.
CACCCATTCGATAGATGAAGCGGTGCTGCTGGCAGACCGTGTCGTGGTGATGTCCCCAAGGCCAGGCAGGGTTGAGACGATCATCGATATCGACCTGCCCCGCCCGCGCGGTCTGGCTGCGCGCAAGTCGCCGGTTTTTGAAGCAGCCGTCGACAGGATCACCAACATCTTCCTTGAAAAAGGCGTTCTGCAAGGCGGCAGAAATACTGCAGGGACTTCATGAACATGCGATATCAGAAAACAGCAATGGTGAAGTCATGAGCCTTGCGGGACAAGCGGTCGTTTCGATCTGGCACGACATTGCCGACGAAGGACGCGACGAATTTTACTGGTGGCACCTGCATGAACACATGCCGGAGCGTGCTGCCGTCACGGGCATCATCCGGGGCCGGCGCTATATTGCGGAAACAGGCGCGCCGGAATTCTTCACGCTCTATGAGGCCGAAGACATGGCTGCGCTGGCAGGCAAGGATTACCTGGACCGGCTCAATAACCCGACGCCATGGACCATCAGCACCGTCAGGCACTTTCGCAACGTCGCCCGATCGATCCAGTGGGTACGGTATTCCAGCGGCCCGGGTATGGGCGGCTACCTGTTGACACTGCAGTTCGAGGCTGACGACGCCGAGCAGTTTGCGGAAAGAATTGCTGACCAGCTGCTGCGGCCCGTATCCGACATCAAGGGTGTGACCGGGGTTCACCTGTGCCAGACCGATCTTTCGACCAGCGACACACCTACCAGGGAGCGCAAGCAACGCGTTGGCGGCACTGACATGCCTGGCTGGGCGATTCTGATCGAGGCAGCACGACGCGATGAAATCGAGCACATCCGCAAAGATCTGTTATCAGATACTGCATGCACGGCACTGGGCATGGCCAGCGCACCCAAAGCGGCAATCTACCGGCTGGAATATGTCTGCACCCAGCCATGACGCGGTGCCGGCAATCAACAAGCAATCCGAGAGGTGAAACATGAAGTTCTTGCGTTATGGCCCACAGGGCGCAGAAAAACCCGGCTGCGTTGCAAGCGATGGCTCCATCCGGGATATATCGCAGCTGATCTCCGATATCGATGTCGCTGCATTTGCATCCGGTTCACTGGCCGCGATCAGCCAGGGGGATGTTGACGGCTGCCCGGAAGTCTCCGGTGACCCGCGCATTGCTGCATGCGTTGCGCACACGCGTAACTTCATCGCTGTCGGGTTGAACTACGTCCAGCACGCGGTCGAAACCAATTCACCGATCCCTCAGGAGCCCATCCTCTTCAACAAGGCATCTTCGTGCATCTGCGGTCCAAACGATGCGGTGATCCAGCCGAAGGGCTCCACCAAGCTGGACTGGGAGGTTGAGCTTGCCTTCGTCATGGGTAAAACGGCCAGCTATGTCAGTGAACTCGACGCACTGGACTGCATCTTCGGTTACATGATCTGCAATGACGTGTCTGAACGGGCGTTTCAGATCGAGCGCGGAGGTCAGTGGATGAAAGGCAAATGCTGTCCGACATTCGGACCGCTGGGCCCCTGGCTGGTCACCTCAGACGAGGTCGGCGATCCTCAAGACCTCAAGCTATGGCTGGACGTGAATGGCGAGCGGGTCCAGGACAGCAATACCGACGACATGATCTTTTCGATTGCGAAGATCGTCTCCTACACCAGCCAGTTCATGACCCTGGAACCTGGTGACATCATTACCACGGGAACGCCACAGGGAGTGGGGCTTGGCATGTCACCGAACCGGTTTCTCAATCCCGGCGACACAATGCATCTGGGCATCGAAAAGCTCGGCGAGCAAAAGCAGGTTGTGGTCGCACATGAGGCCTGATACCGGGACATGGCAGAAGTCTACCCGATGCCGTTCACAGCTTCTGCGTCTGACCAGCGACGGTTGTCGGCCAGGATATTCTGCGGCAGCGCTTGTTGCTAAAACCCGTAATCGACTTGGTTCGGCCATTTGGTTAGCTTGGCGGGCAGGATGATCGGACCTGTGCGCAATTCAGAAAGAATTTCATGACCAGCCATGCGAAGCCCGGCACTGACGGCGAAGGCGGCCGGTTTTCCTCCAGGGTCGACAAGTTCGGCAACCGCGTGTTGAAAAACCCGCTCTGGTTTCTGATCGTCGTCGTCCTCGGTCTTGTCATGATGCCGGTCGCGGTGTGGATGGATCTCAGAAACATTTCCAGCGAGTCGTTGTCACGCCAGGCCTCCGACCTGAATTCCATGATTTCCGATATCCGCAGTTATTACTCACGCAACGTCGTCGCGCGGGTGCTGGAAAACCACGGCATCTCCCAGCCCTCCAACAACTATGAAGACCTCGCCGGCGGCATCCCGATCCCGGCGACCTTGTCAATCGAGCTGGGCGAGGTGATCGGCGGGCGGGTGAACGGCATCAACTACCGCTTTGTGTCCGACGAACCGTTCAAGGGACGCGCCCGGCACAATCTCGATTCGTTCGAGGCGCGCGCTTTGGCTGAACTGCGTACCACCGGTCAACCCGGCAGCAGCGTCACGGAAATCACCGGTTCGCTGTTTGACAGGCAGATCCGCATGGCCGTACCCGTGGTCATGGGAGCGGGCTGTGTTTCGTGTCACAATTCGCACGCGGAAAGCCCGCGTAGTGACTGGAAGGTGGGCGATGTGCGCGGCATCCAGGCCATAACCATTGATCAACCGATTGCGGCCAACCTGTTCTCGTTCAAGTACCTGCTCACCTACTTCGTGCTGGCGGGCACATTCGGGTTCCTGTTCCTGGCCCTGCAATGGCGCCAGGCGGTGCAGTTCGCCAGCATGAACGCAGAGCTTGAGGAGGCGAATTCCTTCCTCGCCTCGGTGTCCATGAAGATTTCAAAATACCTGTCACCGCAAGTCTACAAGTCCATCTTCAGCAGCGAGAAGGACGCCGTGATTGCCACCGAACGCAAGAAACTGACCATCTTCTTTTCCGACATCAAGGATTTCACCGCCACCACGGAGCGCCTGCAGCCGGAGGAACTCACCGCCCTGCTCAACGAGTATTTCACCGAGATGGCCCGCATCGCCCACGACCATGGTGCGACGGTCGACAAGTTTATCGGCGACGCCATCCTGGCCTTCTTCGGCGACCCGCACAGCCGGGGAGCAAAGCAGGATGCGCTGGACTGCGTCAACATGGCCATCGCCATGCAGAAACGCCTGGAAGAACTGGGCCATGAATGGCGCCGCCGCGGGTTTGAACAACCGTTGCGCGCACGCATGGGCATCAATACCGGCTACTGCAATGTCGGCAATTTCGGCAGTGAAGACCGCATGGACTACACCATCATCGGCGCCGAGGCCAATGTCGCAGCCCGGCTTGAATCAATCGCGAAACCCGGCGGCATCGTCATGAGCTATGAAACCTATGCGCTCGTGCAGGACCATGTGGCAGCGCATCCGGTCAAGGCCATCGCGCTGAAGGGCATCAGCCGCAAGGTTGTCCCCTACGTGATAGACACGAGCCTGGTGGTGAATGCGCAACCGCCGAAGGACGTGGTCGCGGTCAGCGCAGACCGGCTGGACCTGAACGTCAATCTCACCGGTATCAGCGACGCGGAACGCAACCGGCTCGAAACAGCGCTGTCATCCGCCCTCGACGCGGTGCGCTCAAGGTAGGGTTGATCAAACGGGCCTGCTGCCCGACGGACAATTTGCCGGTTGGCAATCACCGTGAACTCATCTAGCTTCCAAACCCTACGGGGAACCGCTGTTTTGATTGCAGGGCGCAATGGCATGCCAGGAAAACTGACGACTGCAGCACTCGCCGTTTCGCTGCTCGCGCTGGCTAGCGTTTCGGCAATCGCCGACGAAGACCACATGTCGGCGCTTGGCGACTGGAGCGGATTCTATTTCGGGGGCCATGCGGGTTATATCGAGGCTGACACCTCTGGATTCCAGGCATTTGAATCCGGTTCCGGAGCCGGCAATGGCGGCATTTTTGGTGCCCAGACCGGGTACAATATCCAGGCTGGCGAATTGCTCATCGGCTTCGAGGCAGACGGGAGTTTCCTGTCGGTAAATGCAGCAGACATTGATCTGAAAGACACCTATTCCGCCGACTATGACTGGTTCGCCTCACTCAGGGGACGGATGGGGCTCGTTCACGACAATACCCTGGTTTACGCAACCGGCGGCCTGGCGTTTACCCGGCTTGATACGACGGAGCCCGGTTCGGATTTCTCCTCAAGCAGTGATGTGGCGACCGGCTTTGCCGTCGGTGGTGGTGTGGAGCACATGTTTGCAGCGCAATGGAGCGGCAGGATCGAATACCTCTATGCCAGTTTCAACAGCATAAGGGGCGTTGCGGCGATAGACAGCAATGACAATGACCCGAGGTTCAGGTCAGACTTTCATATCATCAGGGCCGGGGTGAACTTCCACTTCTGACCGTTGTGGTCGTTGCATTCAACGATCGATCACTGGTTTTGATCTTCAGTCTGCGACAGAACCTTGCCAAGATCTGCAACCGTATCGACAGATACCATCATCAGCGGATCAACATCTCGATCCAGGTGCTCCTCAACACTAGCCACCAGACGCTCATAGGCAAGGCTGTCAAAGCCTTGCAGCGCCGCTATCTCGGCGTGCGCGTCGATTGTGTCTGCTTCCAGGTCCAGCGCACCCGCCAGCAGTCGCCGGGCCAGTTCGAGGCCGTCATTTGTTGTCTGCATGCTCATTGCTCCGCCTTTTCGTCCAG
>CAYRLR010000006.1:0-9904 GCA_964424975.1 uncultured Anderseniella sp. | reverse complement strand
CAGTCTTGAGCAGGCCAAATGCAAACTGGTCTATCCTCGAACCATCATGATGTGACCTGATTTCCCCGCGCAACAGGCCTTCCGGCTTCAGCCTCATCAACCTGGCCATTCCGATCATGCGGTGATTATCGACAGCAATCTGGCAACGCAGCTTCTCAATGCCTTTGCGCTCAAACAGGTATGCCTGAAACGCCCGTGCGAGAGGATGCAACCGCTGATCGCCCCAATAGTCACGGTTGCCGATGAACAGGCTGACCCGCGCACTGCGGTGCTGTGAATTGACATCCAGCAGCACGATCCCGATCAGCATGCCGGCTGTTTCATCAAACAGGCCCAGCAGATGCCTGAGCTTGTTGTCGAATTGAGCGATGTGATCGCGCAATTGCGAGATTGTCAGTCTTCGGGCAGGCATGTTCAACGGGCCCATGAGCTCCGGATCAGCAATCCATGCCAGGTATTGATCGCACGCGTCGCCGGGTGACATGGTTCTGATGGCAAAGCCTGCCTCGCGCACCTGCATTGGCGGTCTTCTCAGGGCCGAGAATTGCGCTGGCGGTTTCTGGCCCGTCGGCGGTTTCGCCGATGCAGCGCTGCGCGGTTGTGGCATCCGGGGTGTCTTCATGCGCTGATTGTTGCAGCTGTGCCGGCATCGATCAACGTCACTGCACTGCCCTTTCAAAGTGGTTTGCGTCAGATGGTTTTTGCAACATGCGCCGCCACGGCAAAACTGCGCGGCAGACTACATGATGCACCTGTGACAATGTTCAATGCGGCATCTGCCATTTTGTGGGCAATGCCAAGGGTTATCTTGAAGCCGCCGGATGCCACGACAATTCGCGGCGCATCGGGTACCGCTCCGACCACCGGATCGCGACCGGCGGCCCGCGGGCGAATGCCTGCCCACTGTTCCACAATGTCGGCACCGGCCAGGTCCGGACACAGCTCCGCCGCCCGCTGGGCGAGTTTGCGTGACACGGTTTCATCAACACTAGTGTCAGTAAAGGATCTGGTGGATGTAGAGCCAACCGCAACCAGGCCATCGTCATGGGCAATCACATAGGTGCCGCCGCCGTACACGATCGGCATGTTGTCCGCCGGTTTGCGCTGCGGCCTCAACACTATGGCCTGGCCTTTCACACCCCAGCCAGGTTGGCACTGCAGCCTGGGATGCAGCAGGCCGAAACTCTCATAGCCGGCTGCCACTATAACCCGGCCTGGTGACAGCTGCACGCCGTCTGCAAGCAGGACTTCAGCGTCTGCAGAAACCGCCTCGACCGGGCAGTTCTCGACAACCGTCACGTCAGGTGAAAGCCCGCTTACCAGCGCCTTCAGCAACCCGCGCGGAGAAATGCGGGCGCTGAACGTATCAAAACTGCAGGCTATGAACCCGGGCTTCAGTGCCGGCCATCCAGGATCGGGTGTTCCGTGCATGATGTCCCATGAAATCCGATTTCCCGTGGCAGAATGGGTGGGCCAGTGTTCTGTCGAGCCTGCCTGCCACTGCTCGTGTTCGGTTAGGAATGAGGCCGAATCGATTGGCATGATCCGGCCGCACCGGCTGTAACCGCTAGACACTCCAGTGGCTGCTTCAAGGGCCGCGACTTCGGTTTCCAGCGACAGCAGCGCTTCAAGCTGAAAGGTCTGGATGTCGGTCCAGTTCACCGGCCTGTGCGGCATCAGAGCGCCCAGAACGCCGCCGCTTGCGCCTTGCCCGATCTGCCGCTTGTCGACAACGACAACGCTCAAGCCGCGCTGCCGGGCCTTCAACGCACACCACAGGCCGACCACGCCGGCACCGATGATCATAAGGTCAGGCGTCACGTCTATGCTGGTTGAGTTTGTTGCCATTGCCTGACTATATGACACACTCACTTTCGCGTAGCCACAGCACTGACATGCAATCGAGCGGACACTCCATAAGCTGGGAAACCGGCGACGTTCCCAGATCGTCGTTTTTCGACGACACGTTCTATACGCGCCGCAATGGCCAGGCTGAAACAGCCTACGTGTTTGTCGATGGCAACGGTTTGCCGGAGCGCTGGGCAGATGCCGGACGCTTCACGATTGGCGAACTGGGCTTTGGCACCGGGCTCGGTTTCCTGGAAACCTGGCGGCGCTGGATTGAGGCCCGTTCACCATCGCAATGCCTGGTGTTCACATCGTTTGAAGCCTATCCGATCCGTGCAGATGACATGGCGCGCGCACTTGAGCCGTGGGAAACACTGAGATCGCTGTCAGGCACTCTGGTGTCGCGATGGCGGGCACGCTCAACGCTGGCCATGCCGTGGCAAATGGACGAACAGACGCAGCTTCATGTCATGCCCGGCGAGGCGGAAGTCTCGGTTGCAAACTGGTCCGGTCTCGCCGATGCGTGGTACCTGGATGGATTTTCGCCGGACAAGAACCCGGCAATGTGGAGCGCTGCATTGATGCAGCAGGTGTTCGACCACACCGCCGCAGGCGGCAGTTTCGCAACCTACACAGCCGCCACCCGGGTACGCCGCCATCTGCAGGACGCTGGATTCACCGTCAACAAGCGCAAGGGCTTTGCCGGCAAGCGGGAGATGATGTTCGGGCAAAGAACCGCCGGGCCAGTAGGAACCCGGTACGCGATAGCGGTCCGTGATGCTTAGTTCCGGGGCTTGCCGAGCAACTGTGCTGCAACAAGCAAGCCTGTCGAAATGGCGATCATGATTGTGGAAATCGCAGCGATAGTCGGATCAATCTGATCGCGCAATGCATTGAACATGTTTCTGGTCAGTGTGGAATTATCACCACCGGAAACGAACAGCGCCACGATCACCTCGTCAAATGACGTCAGGAATGCCAGCAGCGCCGCGGTCACCACGGAAAACCGTATCTGCGGCAGGGTGATCGCCATGAACGCGGTAAACCGCGATGCGCCCAGATTGCGGGCAGCCATCTCCTGGTTCATGTCATAACTCCTGAATGCCGCCGACACGACGATCAGCACCAGCGGCAGCGCCAGTATCGAATGGGCAACCACCAGGCCGGTCAGGCTGTTGACCATGCTGATCTGCACATAGACATAGAACGCGCCTATGGCGATCAGAATGACCGGGATCATGATCGGTGTGATCAGGAAGATGAACACCAGGCGCGACAGCTTGTGGTGCGAAACATAAAGCCCGTAGGCAGCCATGGTTCCCAGTGGCGTCGCAAGCAGGGTTGTCAGCACACCCACCTTCAGGGACGTCCACGTCGCATCCATCCAGGCAATCGACCCGAAATAGTTTTCATACCATCGCAGCGACCACTCACGCGGTGGAAACTCAAGATACTGCGACTCTGAAAAGGACATCGGGATCACCAGCAGTGTCGGCACCACCAGCAGGAACATGATGATGGCCGCAAGCACGTATAACCACAGTCTCTGGCCATGGGTGATCTGTGTATCTGAGGCAGGTCGTTTCAACCAGTTCATCGCGTCAATGTCCCCCGCCCATCACATTGTCGAGCGGCAACAGCTTTGAAGCCACGAACAGGATCAGCAATGTCACGACAAGCAGCACCACACCCAGCGCGCTGGCAGCGCCCCAGTTGAAGAACAGCTCGATATTGTTGGTGATCTGGTTCGACACCATGATGACCTTGCCGCCGCCCAGCACCGCAGGCGTTACGAAAAATCCGAGGCACAGCACGAACACGATCAGTGACCCGGCAAACAGCCCGGGCAATGACAGCGGAAAGAACACCTGCTGGAACGATTGCACGGGCCTGGCGCCGAGATTTGATGCTGCCTTGAGAAAATCAGGATCGATTGCCTTCATGGAGCTGTACAGGGGCAACACCAGAAACGGCAGCATGATGTGGACCATACCGATCAGGGTGCCGGTGAGATTGTGCACCAGCGGAAGCGGCTCACTCCACAATCCAGCCTCGATACCCCAGGTGTTGATCAGGCCCTTGCGCTGCAGCAGCACCAGCCAGGCATATGTGCGCACCAGCACGGAGGTCCAGAACGGCAGCAACACCGCCAGCATGCAGATATTGGCAGCCCGCGCCGGCAGCTGCGACAGAAAATAGGCCAGTGGATACCCGATGGCGATGCAGATTGCGGTGGTCAGAAAACTGACCTTGAAGGTCGTTATGAAAATACGGGTATAGGATTTGCTTTCCAGCATCCGGGCATAGTTCTCGAGCGAAAAACCGCCTTCACTGCCGATGAACGACAGGTAGAACAACCAGCCCACCGGCAATACCATGACGATCAGCACGAGAACCATGGCCGGGGCCGACAGGCCAAGCAGCAGCCACTTTTCACGCACGGCATGCTGTTTCAGCAACATTTCGTTCGGGTTTACAGACAGGCTTGCATCGCTCATGGCGCTGCCCCATTGCCGGCCTCGTCGATGACAACTGTGTCATCGGGGTGCAGGCCGAGCGTGATGTTGTCGCCAATGGATATGTTTTCTATTGGGGCACCGGTCCGCATTCCTGCGCGCACCGACACTTCGCTGCCATCGGCAAGACTGGCATACATCAGGGACGTATCACCCTGATAGACCAGTTCCTTCACGGTCGCAGCAAACAGGTTCATGGTTTTGCCGGCACTGCGGTCGGTGATCACCAACCGCTCGGGGCGAAGAATCAAGGCCGGTTTGGCGTTGTCGGAAGACCAGCCTGGAGCGTTGACGACATTTCCGTCAAAAACCGGTTTACCGTTCGCAATACCCAGTTCCAGCACAGTTGACTCGCCGATGAAATCGGCAACAAACCGGTTGGCCGGACGGTCATAGATGGCACGAGGCGTATCCAGCTGCATCAGTTTGCCGTGATTGATAACCGCAATACGATCCGACATGGTCAGCGCCTCACGCTGATCATGGGTGACATAAACCGTCGTCATGCCGAGTTTTTCATGCAGATGGCGCAACTCGATCTGCATGTGTTCGCGCAGTTTCTTGTCGAGCGCCGATAACGGCTCATCCATCAGAAGAATACGCGGTGAAAACACGATGGCACGCGCCAGCGCCACGCGTTGTTTCTGACCGCCGGAAAGCTGGTTGATGCGGCGCTCGCCATAGCCGGTCAACTGGACCGTTTCCAGCGCCTTGTTGACCCTGTCCGCTATTTCATCCTTCGCTACTTTCCGAAGTTTCAGCGGAAAGCCGACATTGGCCGCGACATCCATGTGGGGGAACAGCGCATAGCTTTGAAACACCATGCCGACCTCGCGCTTGTGGGGCGGTGTAAGAATGATCTCGCTGTCGCCAAATCGAATGCTGCCATGGTCAGGCCTGGTGAAACCCGCCAGCGCCATGAGCAGTGTCGTCTTGCCGGAGCCGGACGGGCCCAGCAGCGTCAGAAACTCACCGCTTTTGACTTCAAGGTCCACATTGTCGAGCGCATAGACGTCGCCGTAACGCTTGGTCACCTGTGAAATGGAGATCGGCAACGCGCCTGTTGGGGACATGTCGTGCGGTTCCGTTTAATGAAGTTTGATAAAGCTCGAGAAAGGGATGACGCCGGTTTGCACCATCCCTTTCCACAAACGAGAGCGGTTGCTACTCAGTCAGCATGTCCTGATACAGGGCAGACGCTTTCTGTTCCCATTTTTCATACCAATCCAGGCTGATCGGCAATTGCAGTTTCGCATTGTCGGGATGCGATGGCATCTGGCGGGCCAGCGCATCGTCGATCACACCGAGATCATAGGCCGCCTTGTTGGTGGGACCGTAGGTGATGTGCAGAGGCAGGTTTGCCTGCAGTTCGGCTTTGGAAATTTCGGCCAGGAATTTCATGGCCGTATCCTTGTTCTTCGCGCCTTTCGGAATGGCAAAGCAGTCATAATCAAGCAGCGCCTGATTGAACGTGTAGGAGACCTTTGCACCGTCCTTTTTGGCAACATCAAAACGGCCGTTCCAGCCGGTCGTCATGTCAACTTCGCCGTCCTTCATCAACTGGGCATGCTGAGCACCGGACTTCCAGAAAACAGCAATGTGCGGCTTGAGTTTGCGAATCTTGTCGATGGCCCGCTTGATGCCTTCTTCGGAGTCGAGCACCTTGTAGACATCTTCAGGGGCAACCCCGTCCGCCATCAGCGCCGGTTCCAGCGCGCCGGAGACCTTGTTGCGATAGGCTCTTTTGCCGGGGAATTTTTCAACATCAAAGAAGTCGGCCCACGACATGGGGCCTTTGTCGCCATAGGTGGCCGTGTTCCATGCACCAACAACTGAAAACACGTCACTGCCCACGCAATGCTCGGTTTTCAGGGTCGGATAGAACGTCGAGACATCAATGATGTTGTAATCGAGCGGCTCCAGCAAGCCTTCGGCAGCAGCGCGTGCGGCACTGCCCGAACCACTTGAAATGATGTCCCATGGCACCGCACCTGCCTGTACTTTCAGGCGAACGTCGGAAACGCCGCCATAGGTTTCCTGCTTGACTTCAATGCCTGTGGATTTTGCAGCCGGCTCGAACAACGCCTTGCTTTGTGCGTCCTGATAGGATCCGCCCCAGGATGCGATGGTGACCGTCCCTTCCGCGAAGCCGGTTGCAGCTGTCACGGACAGCGCGGCCAATGCTGCGGCAGTTCCCAATGCAGCCTTTGTAAATATTCTCCTGGGCAGTTTTCCGGACGAATTCATGTAAGTCTCCTCGACTAAATTACGCTTGTCTTGTGTGTACGCTGCCGGGTCCGCTCACGGCCCGACGCTCACATTCCTGCACGTTTCCTGCTTGTATGCAAACGAAACCACAATCACCGGTTGAAACTGTCGAGCAGACGGTACCAGGCAACAGACGGTGCCAGAAACCACGGATTGCCGGTATACAACGGTCGTGTTGGAAAACTGATGTCGTCAACCGCGCTATGGCCTTCGGCAAGACCCAGTACTTTCTGGCCGGTTCGCATGCCCAGATAACTCGACAAGGCCACGCCTGATCCGCAATACCCCATGGCATAATGGATGCCATCGCGGATGCCGGTGTGGGCCAGCGTATCAAACGTGTAGGCGACAAAGCCCATCCAGGAACGGGATATTCTGGTATCGGCAAGCTCCGGGAAAATCGCCGCCAGATCCCGCATCAGCAACGGTCCGCTTTTCATCGGATCGGTTTCGGAAATCGAAACCCGCCCGCCGAATATGATGCGCGAACGGTCCGGTGAGGGCCGGTAATAGTAAACCACCTTGCGGGTGTCGCTGACCACCCGGCCGGTCGGCATCAACCGGTCCATCAGGTCGGCAGGCAGCGCTTCGGTGGCAATCATGTAGCTGCCGATCGGAATGACCCGGCGGCGCTGCCAGCCGGTAACCGGTCCGGTGTAGCCATTGGTGGCAACAATCACATTGCGCGCGGTCACCGACCCATTGGCAGTGGTCACTTCGAAGCCGGCAGACAGTTTGTCGATCCCGGTTACGCGACAGTGCGGAATGACTGTCGCACCGGCCTTCATCACCGCGTCCAGCAGGCCCTGGTGATACCGCGCCGGATCAAGCGAAGCGTGCTTCTCGAACACCACGCCGCCATGATAACTGTCGGTACCGAGTTCGCGGCGCTGTTCAGCTCGCGGCACCACATGGGCCGGCACTTCAAGTCCCGCCGGCTGACTGGCAATTTGGCGCGCCAGTTTTTCATACTGAACCGGATTATGCGCCGCATGAAACCGTCCCGGCACCTTGAAATCGCAATCGATCTGCTCCTCGCGCACAAGCTCCTCAATCCAGGCAAGCGAGCGATGACCGTCGCGCAGGATGGCGCGCGCCGTATCTGCTCCATACTTGGCGGTGAGTTCATCAAGACCCGGCTTGATGCTTGTGCCTATCTGCCCGCCATTACGCGAACTGCAACCGAAGCCGGCGTCTTGTGCGTCGAACACCACGACCGAGCGCCCGGCGCGCGCAAGCACCAGGGCCGCATTGAGCCCGGTATACCCGGACCCCACAATCGCAACATCCGCAGTGGCTGGCACCACCGCGGTCTCCAGCACGGGGCGCGGTGTCGCCTCCCACCAGTACGGTTCCAGTTTGAAGTCATCTGTAAAAATATCGCTTGCCATCGAAAACCCCTGCCTGCTGTCACGACTGTATGTCGTGATCCGGCAATGGCAAGCAGTTTTGACAGGCGTGTCGGGACTGCAGGAAACCTGTGCCGACTGGGCACTGGTTTGTCATTGCTGACGCCAGCCCCTGTCGGGCCTGATAATCTGCAGCTAATGTAGGTCTGATGTCACAAACAGGAATATCCGATGATTGATGCAACTCAACTGATCAAGACACTTGATCTCAAGCCCCATCCGGAAGGCGGTCACTTTTGCGAAACCTGGAAAGCGCCCGCAGAACCTGGAGAGCGCAGCGCCGGAACAGCAATCTATTATCTTCTGCAGGCAGGTGAAGTGAGCCACTGGCATCGCGTCGACGCCGCTGAAGCCTGGCACTGGTATGCAGGCGATGCGCTGGAACTGTCACTGTCGCCGGATGCAACTGACGTGACCCGTCATCAACTCGGCACAGACATAGCCTCCGGCGCTCGGCCACAGCTGGTTATCCCGGCCGGTGTCTGGCAATCAGCCAGAAGTCTCGGGGCCTGGACCCTTGTGGGGTGTACGGTATCACCGGGCTTTGAGTTTTCCGGCTTCGAGATGGCGCCACCCGGCTGGCAGCCGGGTGAGGCATCCTGATCGTGTCCAAGGCTGCAGGACGCGGCTACGGGTGCAACTGAACCCGTAGTGTGCCACGGTCAACCGCCGGTGTCGGCCTGAAACCCTGCGGCTTCGATGCCCGCCACGGCGCACAGTTCATCATTATCGGAGGTATCGCCGGTAATGCCCACAGCCCCGATGATTGCCCCTTTGCGATCACGTACCAGCACACCGCCGGGTACCGGAACCAGGTTTCCGTCAGCCTGCGCATTTACTGCCTGGACAAAATACGGCTGTTCATTGGCACGCGCAAAAATTGCCCGCGAACCGATACCCAGCGCGATGCAACCATTGGCTTTGCCAAGCGCAATCTTAAAGCGCAGCGTCGAACTGCCATCCTGGCTTTCAGACGCCTTGACGGTTCCGCGGCCATCGAGCACAACAACGCTCATCGGTTTCGTCAAACCAATTTCCTGCGCCTTCTTCAGCGCAACCGAAATTATCTTACGGCTCTTGGCAAGCGTGATGTTCATCTGGTCTCGTCTCCGGTATGGGGTCTGTTGTTATTATGACTGTGTTCATGCCGACAAACACCAGTGCGGTCAAACCGTATTGCGGGATTGATTTTCCTGCCTGCCGGCACAATCCTGTCAGCTCGACATATGACCGGCATTTTCGGCACACAGGACGATTACCAGGAGATGACTGAATGAGACTTGCAGGCAAGAAGGCACTGATAACCGGCGCCGCCAGGGGCATCGGTCTGGGCTGCGCCAAACTCATGGCTGCACACGGTTGCGACGTTGTGCTGACGGACATCGACCTGCCCGGGGCAAACCGGGCGGCCCAGGGCCTTTCAGATCATCCGGCCATCGAGCTCGATGTCACGAGCAGACCGGCATGGCAGGCCGCGATTGAACAGGCCGGCAACCGGATGAACGGTATCAATGTCCTGGTCAACAATGCAGGTATCATTATTCCCGGGACGGTTGAGGACCTCGACGAAGCCAGCTGGGACCGGACAATGCAAGTCGATCTGAAATCGGTATTTCTCGGGTGCCAGGTGGCATTGCCTGTCCTGTCCCGCAATGCGCCTGCTTCAATCATCAACATCGCGTCGATTTCATCAATCATCGCAAGCGCCAATTTTGCCGCCTACAATGCCGCCAAAGCCGGGGTGCACATGCTCACCAAATCCGTCGCGCTACACGCTGCGCGGGCTTACGAAAATGTTCGCTGCAACTCTATCCACCCCGCTTTTGTCGACACCGACATGGTTGATCTGGTAGCGGGAAATGG
>CAYRLR010000005.1:18012-18909 GCA_964424975.1 uncultured Anderseniella sp. | reverse complement strand
AAGCTGCCCCAGGAAGAATGCACTTCAACCGATTTCTCAAACCGGCCATCATGGGCAACCGAGATATCGGCATAACGTCCGCCGCAGTGGGCGTACATCACGACATCGAACTCCTTGTTCTCTGCCAGATCCTCGAACAGCTTGCGGCAGGTCAGTGCGTCGGTCCCGGCAACGTCGCCACCCTCTATCAGCGCGTGCGACGAACGGCGGATGATGCGGTCATCGGTCGGGAAGAAAACATTGCGGTCACCGCCAAGCGATGTGTTGCCGGACCATTCATACCCGGGAAGCGCAACGAATGTACCCGGCGCATCGTGTTTTGCAGTCAGGGCATTCAGCTCAGCCCAGAACTGGTCGGTTATCTGAAAGTCGTTGCCCTGGTGCGCACAGGCATCCACGAAGGCCAGTTCGCGGGCAAACATGAAATACCGGTCCGCTGAACCGGTGCCGATGGTTTCTTCGGTCTGTCCGTGCATGTCGCCCCAGTAATGCACAAGCTCCGTGTCCTCAACCATCAGCGGGTTCGAACTGGCGACACAGTTTCCGTTATCGTCCACAAGACGCACGGAAACCCGGCCGGGCCCGGACAGACTCAGGCCCGGGATTTCCAGCTTGAGTTCACCCGGTTTGAGATGCACGGACTGCGGGAGACCGCTGATTGCACCATCGACCTCGATGTTCAGCCGCGTGTCGCACTTGTCCGACGGATTGCCCCACTTGTCTTCGCCCTTGAGTTTCAACGCGAATTCCTGGTTCACGCGCCGGCGCGTCGGCAATACCGCCACGAACCGTTCCGGCGCACCTGGAACGATGGCAATCATCGGTTGCACGGGCAGCGGCTGGAAGTTGAAGGTGGCAATCGGGTCCACCAGCACCCGGAATTCATAGGTGTCTTCG
>CAYRLR010000005.1:5368-18002 GCA_964424975.1 uncultured Anderseniella sp. | reverse complement strand
CAGAAGGTCTGCAGGCGCATGCCGGGGCCGCCATGATCTGTCACGCCAAACCGGATGGTAATCGTATCGCCTTCGGTCAGGTAGCCTTTGACGACCTTGATCCACAGCGTGCGGTCCCACGGGCGCACATTGCCTTTGGGGTCCCAGCGGACCTGCAGGATGGCGCCGTTCGAGGCCTCGACCCTGGTGTAGTTGGCACCCTCGGGATCATCGAACTGCGGGTTGCTCTGGTCCGACGCGAAGCGGAAACAGACACGCAGGCTGCCGGAATCATCGATACCGAACAGGCCCGCTATGTAGGTCAGCGTGAACGAGGCATTGGAGCCGGCTTCGAAATCACCGTCGGGAGAGATGGTCGCGGTACCCAGCTGATCGACCGGGATCGCGTGGCGCAGGACACCACTGTTAATGTCGGCCCAGGGAGTATCGGAATCATGAGATGACATAAATCAGTCCTTTGCTTTGTCTCAAGTTTGGGAAGGTTGGTACAGTTATGCTCGCGCCAGGCAGACGCGGCGTCCGGAAAGTTTGGCCTCGGTTACAAGCCGACGCGAATGATCAACCGATCAGTTCGTCGCTCTTGTCGTCGGTTTCGCCAAACCGTTTCAATGTTGCAGGCTTGGTGCCCTCATAAGCCTTGTGCAGGTTTTTGGAGATGCGCTCGTTCTCGCGTTCAAACAGGCAATTGCCCTCCATGTCGGAAGCAACGATAAATGGGCCCATCCTGTTGCATCGGATCACCCACATGGCCTGCGCCAGACCGAGTTCCTCGTTCCAGTGAACCGCCTCGACATTTTCCACGCCACGGCCCAGCAAGGCGCCGGTGCCATAACCGACAGTGCTCAGATAGATGGCACCGTTGGGCACGAAATAACTCTTGTAGTCCTTGCTGCTCATGCCGCCCTTGCCGATGATCAGCTTGGCGCCGGACTTGGCCAGCCATTCCGGCAACCATTTGGCAAACCGGAACGATGCGGTCGCGGTGACCGCGCCCATTTCGAAGCTGCCATCCGGATTGATCCGTGCGGCAGGCGAGCAATGAAAATTGGTTGCACTTTCGGCGGGCAGGTCCATCGGAATATTGGCCCTTTCCTCCAGCGCGCGCATATAGACCCCTTCGCGCGCCGTATACATCAGCCCGTCCAGGTAGACGATGTCACCCAGCCGCAATTCGGCCAAAGCTTCCGCAGTCGGCCTGGTGCTCAGGCGGATTTCTCGTGGCTTGCGGGCATTTCCCATTCCACAGTCTCCCGGCGTTGATAGTCAGTGAACCATTCAGGGTCGGTGCGGTGTTCCACACGCCCGTCTGCAAAAACCCGCGCAACAGCCCGGCGCGACGACAGGCAAAACGCATGCACCGACATCTGCATGCCGCCGGTATGGCAATAACCCACCTCGATATGGGTATCGATGACCATGGACTTGCCGACAAAGCCCATCGCGCCCATGCCGATGGAATTGCCCAGTTCGGTAAACTCCAGTTCCAGCGCCGCGATCTTCGGGTCGGTGTTCCTGTCTCCCACGGTGCGCAGGCAGGCAGCCCGCTTGCCCAGCACCATGCAGGTGTCCTTGCAGCCGCCGAGCCCGATGCCGATAATGGCCGGCTGGCAGGCCAGCCCGCGTTTGCCGAACGATACCAGGCTGTCGAGGAAAAACCGCTTGATCCCCTGAACACCATCGGATGGAAACAGCATGCGGTAATCCGTGCCGAACAGGCCGCCCTTGTGCACCGTGATCAGGTCGATCCATTCACCGCCCGGCTCATAGCCATATTCAATTTCGGGCGCGCCGATACCGACATTGTTGTCATGGTCCGTGCGCCACAGCGGGTGCACGCGATTGGGACGCAAGGGCACGCCGTTGGTGGCATTCGCGGTCGCGCGCCGCAGCGCCGCTTCCAGCGCAATCGGACCGCCTTCAATCTGGGTTTCATTGCCCATTTTCACGTACCAGCGCGGTGTCCCGGTATCGCCGCACATGGCGCGGCGGTCTTCCTTGGCCGCCTGGTAGTTTTCCAGCATCGCCTGCAGCACAAAGGATGACAGATCCCCGTCCTCGACATCGGCCGCGTGCTTCAGGCCGTTCAGATAGTCATCCGGAATCTCGATGGCCGCCTTGTCCATCAGGATTTCAGCGGTTTCCTGTATCAGGTCAATCGGGATCATTGCGCAGCCTCCAGCAGTGTTTCGGGTTCTCCGGCAGGCAATATGGTTTCGCCGGGCCTGACGATGGTAAACTGAACAGCCTCGCGAGCCACATCTAGTTTTCCGCCCTGCATCCGCGCGACGGTGAAGTACGAGCTTTCCATCGGCCCGCTATCGGGGAAATCCTCGCGATAATGGGCACCGCGGGAGTTTTCGCGCGCCAGCCCCGCCCTGGCGATCACTTCCGACACCTCACACAGACTCGCCATGTTCAGCCAGTCATGCCAGGTCAGGTTGAATGCCAGGTTATCCGACGCGACGCCGGTTTCTCCCAGTTCAGACCTGATTTCTGCAATCCGGCCAATGGCGCGTTTCATGCCGGTTGCCGTTCGCAGCACGCCGACATCATCCCACATGGCATCCTGCAACGCAGTGCGAAGCTGTTGCACATTACCGGGATCATGGGAAAAGGGCCGTTGCGCGCGTTCAATTTCGGCAGCAAGAACGCCTTCATCAGGATCACGCAATGTCCGCATCCTGGTGATGTCAGCCGCCATCACATCACCAGCCACACCGCCATAGACGGTTGAATTGGCGACACCGTTGCCGCCCAGCCGGTTGGAACCGTGCGCACCGCCGGCGTCTTCGCCGGCCACATAAAGCCCTTCCAGTTCGGTCCGCGTATCGGCGTCCACCACGACACCACCCATGAAATAGTGCGCGGTTGGCACGACTTCGACCAGCCCTGCCGCCAGGTCGAAGCCACTGTCCTCGCAGCGCTTCACCATGCCCTTGAACTTCTCACGCACATTGTCCGGGCCCAGGTGAGCCATCGAAATGTACACGCCGCCATTCGCAGATGAATTGTTCTTGCGCATCTCCGCGTAAATGCCCCGGCTGACCACATCACGCGTAGCGCGCTCGCCAAGCGGGTCATAATCGAACATGAAGCGCTGTTCGGCACCGTTCAGCAGACGCCCGCCTGCACCGCGCAAGCCTTCTTCCAGCACCGTCCCGGTCATCTTGGTATGATCACCTGCCAGCAGGCCGGTCGGATGGAACTGCACCATTTCCATATCGCGCAACGGCAGCCCGACGCGCAACGCCATGGCCAGGCCATCCATCGTCTTGTCTCCGGACGCGGTGTGATACTTGTACATAGTCGGCCCGCCGCCGGTTCCCATCATAACCGTCTTTGCCCGCACAAACCGGAATTTCCCGGTACGCATGTCTATGAACAGGACACCGGCCAGGGCCGAGCCGTCCTTTGTCGGTATCAGGCCGATCGCGCGATGTTCCTGCAGTTTTTCCACCGGCCGGCTGAGCACCTGTTCCATCAGTCGGTTGATGATTTCGATGCCGGTCAGATCGCCCTTGTGAACCGTTCGGTCAGCAGTTTGTCCGGCAAAGGCCTTCTGGTGCAAAGTGCCGTCGGCATTGCGATCAAAAAAGCAGCCGACTTCATTTTCCAGCTCGCGAATCCGGACCACCGCCTGCTCGCACAGTTTCCAGGCCATGTCCTGATCGGGCAGCCACTTGCCGCCATTGATGGTGTCCATGAAATGGCGCTCAATGGTGTCGCCGCCGCCAAGCGCCACATTGTACCCGCCCTGCACCATCCGGGTGCAGCCGCATTTTCCGATCAGGCCCTTCACGGCGATGGTGATCCTGGTTCCAGGCGCTGCGCACTGTTGTGCATGCAATGCCGCAAACATCCCGGCACCACCCGTGCCGAGGATCAGGATGTCAGTGTCATGGCGTTCAATGGAGCTGCCAGGCATCATGGTTATATCGCCCTCAGAAAAAACACGCCGGAAATCAGCAACGCGACGGCCGCAGCCCCTGCTGCGAGGCTTTTCTGGCTGTCGGACCACGGCAGCCATTCTATCGCCATCAGTCGCAAGCCGCCAAACATGTGTACCGCCAGCAGGAAGACCAGTCCGAATTCGGCAAACTTCACGATGAACAGTTCGCTCCACAGTAACAACCCGTCCAGACGCTCCGGCGCGGTCAGGGCCAATGCCAGCATGTAGAAATGCACCGGCAGGAACAGCGCCAGCACAAGGCCGGAAATGCGATGCAGGATGAAGGCGTACCAAAGCGGATGGCTGCGATGCGGGCGTATCATGACACTGTCACCGCCATCACCGCGCGCAAGCCCAGCGCCAGCAGGCCTGCTGCGATTGCCCAGGTGAACACCTCCAGCAGCGCGCCTTTCAGGCCAAGAGTTTCATGCACGATGACCCGCAAGCCGATGGCTGCGTGAACGGAAACCGCAATGACAAACCCGCCATAAAACAGCAGCCACGCAATGCTGCCTTGTGTGCGGCCCAGGATTTCTGCGGCCGACAGTCCGCCCTGCACGGCATAAATCATCACCGCCAGGTGACCCAGCACCAGTGGCGCCATCAGCAGCGCCGTGATGCGCTGCAGCATGTAGAGCCTGACTGTCAGCATGCTATTTCCTCCCCTTGAAAAAGGAGACCGCCGATGCCCGTTTCAATCCGGCAATCGCTGCCATCGGGTTCAGCCCATTGGGGCAGAACCGGCTGCAGCTTCCCTGGCTGTGGCAGTTATGGCAGCCGCCTTCTCCCGACACCGCTTCGAGTATGTTGAGCTTGTCGGCATCCTTGGCATCATTGTACAGCGTCCATGCCCGCAGCAAGGCGGCCGGGCCAAGATAGTCCGCATTGCCGGCAACCGTATCGCAGGCCGCATAGCAGACCGAACAATTGATGCATTCGATGCCCTTGTTCGCTTCCAGGCGCGCGCTGTCTTCAGGGTCAATCCGTTCAATCTCATCGTCGCGCGAGCGGGTCGGATGATGCACGCCTTCGGCTGCGACCCATTTGTCAAAGAACGGGTCCATGTCTGTTACCAGATCCTTGATCACCGGCAGGTTGCGCAGTGGGGCAATACTGACCTTGCCAGCCTTCAGCGCTACCTTGATGTGGGTGCGGCAGGTCCAGCGCGGCACGCCATTGACCATCATGGCGCAGGAGCCGCACATGCCGACCCGGCAGGCATACCGATACGACAGCGTCGGGTCGAGATGCTGCTGAATCCACGAGACCACATCCAGGATGGTCTGGTTTTCCTGGGCCGGAACCCTGAAATCCTCGAACCGCCCGGATGCCCCGGCTCCACGCCAGACCGAAATCTCCAATTCATCTGGCAGGATCGACAAATCAGTGCTCCACTATTCGGACAAAAGTTATCACCCACCATCTATATGTATGTGTTTTTCTAACGAAAAGGGATAAAATCTAACCAAGATCATAAGCCAAGCTTACATAAGCCAACACATGAGAATCCGTGTTGCTCGGCAGCCCGCCTGCTCGGCGTCTCATCCACATGGCGTCCGTTGCAATGAAGACGCAAGCCTGGCAGGCAGCCGGCCCTGTCTGAACCGGTCAGACCTGTCCGTTGTTCAGCCTGGTCAGGGCCTGCGTTACAGCCTGCACAAATACCGGCTCATTGCGCAGGTCATGGCCGAAAATCGGGGTAATGTTGACATAGGCGCGCACCAGGCTGTCAGGGTCATTTCCGGCATGGCGTGCAACCTCTTCCAGTTCATCTGCCATCGGATCGCGAACGTCGATCGGCTTGCCCGCCATGTCAGTCCCGGTTACATACCGCATCCATCCGGCAACCCCGGTGGCCAGCCGCTCGATCGGTAACCCGGCTGCCAGACGATCGCGGATTGTCGACAACAGCCGCTGCGGGAGTTTTTGCGACCCGTCCATGGCAATCTGCCAGGTCCGGTGCTTGAGACCGGGATTGGCGAACCGCTGCAGCAGTGCATCGCGGTAGGCAAACAGGTCGATACCGTCCGGCATATCCAGCGTGGGAATGACCTCCAGTGTCATCATGTCATGTACCAGCGAGTACAACCGGGCATCGCCGATGGCGTCCGCAACTGTTTCATGGCCGGCAAGATAGCCGAGATAGGCAAGCGTGGAATGGCTGCCATTGAGCAGTCTGAGCTTCATTTCCTCAAACGGGCGTACATCGGCAACGAAGGTAACGCCTGCGTCCTCCCATGGCGGCCGTCCGGCACAGAAGCGATCCTCCACAACCCACTGGCAAAACGGTTCCGATACGACCGGCGCGGCATCCACAACGCCCAGCCGGGTATTGATGGCATCGGCATCATCCCGCGTGGTTGCCGGTACGATCCGATCCACCATGGTGGACGGGAATGTGACATTCTGCTCGATCCAGCTGCTCAACGAGGGGTCTTGCAGGCGCGCCAGTTGCAGCACGGCATAGCGGGTCACCTGCCCGTTCTCCGGCAGATTATCGCAGCTCAGAACGGTAAACGGACCGGTTCCGGCAGCCTTCCGCCGCCGCAGGGCTTCGACGATGATGCCCATCGCTGAGCGCGGTTCGGCTGGCGCACTCAGGTCTGCTGCAACATCCTTGTGGGTTTCATCGAGCTGTCCGGTGGCCGGATCTGTGCAATAGCCCTTTTCGGTGATCGTCAGGGAGACGATGCGGACCGCCGGATCAACCATCCGGTTCAACAGCACGTCGGACTTCTGGCTTGCGTCAACCACCTCGAGCACACTGCCTATAATGCGCGACCGGGACCCGGACGGCCCGTTGACCGTCAGCGAGTACAGGCCATCTTGAGGGTTCAGCGCGGTAGCGGCGGTCTTGCTGCGCAATGAAGCACCGACAATCGCCCACTCAGGCTGCTGGCTCAGAATGTCATCGACATAGACCGCCTGGTGAGCGCGATGAAACGCACCGACACCCAGATGCACAATCCCCGCCTTCAGGTCACCGCGTTGAAAGGCAAACTGCGTTGCCGTGGCAGATGCTGTTGTCTTTTCACTCAGGCGCATGAAGACCGTATCCTTGCCGGTTGGCAGCGTTACAAATTGTAGGACTTTTTCGCGAGGCCATAGGCGAGATCAACGGCCACTGCGCACGCTTCATCCTCGTTGATGCGATGTTCCGCGACCTGTTTTGCCAGAAATGCACAATCGATACGCCGGGCCACATCATGGCGTGCCTGAATCGACGGCAGGGCGCGCGTGTCATCATTGAAACCGGCAGTGTTATAATACCCCGCCGTTTCGGTGACCTGCTCGCGATAGCGCAGCATCCCGTCCGGACTGTCAAAGAACCACCAGGCCGGACCCAGCTTCACGGTTGGATATGCCCCTGCAAGAGGCGCAAGTTCACGCGAATATGCCGTCTCGTCCAGCGTGAACAATATGAGGGACAGACGCGGATCCATGCCAAACCGGTCCAGCAGCGGCTGCAATGCGGACACGTAATTGGTCCGGGTGGGGATATCGAAACCCTTGTCCCGCCCGTACAGGTTAAACACCTGCCTATTGTGATTGCGGTGCGAGCCTGGATGTATCTGCATGACCAGTCCGTCATCGCAACTCATTGCCGCCATTTCAGTCAGCATCTGCGCCCTGAACAGCTCCCTGTCCTGTGCCGATGCAGCCTGATTGATGACGCGGTTGAAAAGCTCTTCTGCCGCTTGCCTGCCGATATCGGCCGTAAGCGCCGTGGGATGACCGTGATCTGTTGACGTGGCCCCCATAGAGGCAAAATAGGCCCTGCGGTTGCGGTGTGCCGCGAGATAGCCTGACCATGTTGCCGTGTCTTCATTGGTGATCTCGCCCAAGGTCTGAAGGTTGCCGGCAAAGCCTTCGAAATCCGGGTCGACAACCGGGTCCGGCCGATAGGCGGTGATCACGCGTCCATCCCACGCGCTGTCGCGGATTGCCTGGTGATGGCGCAGATCGTCATTGGGCCCTTCGGTTGTCGCAATGACTTCGATGTTGAACCGGTCAAACAGCCCGCGCGGGCGAAAGTCATCCTGCGTTAGGCAATCCGAAATCCGGTCGTAATAGGTATCTGCGGTTGACGCGGTGAGCAGCACCTCCATGCCGAACAGTTCCTGGAACGTGTGATCCATCCACAGCCGTGTCGGCGTCGACCGGAACAGGTAATAGTGCTCGGCAAAAAGCCGCCAGATCGCGCGACCATCGGTTTCCCCGGGTCTGCCGTCGCGATCGGCAATGCCCAGTGCCGAATAGTCGATACCTTGTGATCCCAGCATTCTGAGAATGTAATGGTCCGGCACGATCAGCAATTGCGCCGGGTCGGGAAAACGCTCGTTGTTGGCAAACCATGCCGGATCAGTGTGGCCATGCGGGCAGATCAGCGCCAGACCCTCGACTTCGCGGAACAGCCTGCGCGCAATGTCCCGTATACCGGGGTCGGCGGGAAACAACCGGTCTTCGTTCAGCAACATTGCGCTATCCTTTGTGCTGCAGGTCTATTGTTCATCTGCCAGGAACCCTCGCCGCACAGCCTGGTTTTGCGCCTGCAGCGCAAGTTCGCACACCTTGAATGTGTGGCTCTGCCGACAGGCAGTTTCACTGCGCTCCATGACATCGCGGGCAAGGTCAGCGGAATACGGCAGCGCGGCAGAACTGCAATCCATGTACTCACACTGCTCGCCGTTGACCAGGAACAGGTGGTCGCTGCCGTCACGGCCTTGCACATCGACATATTTGCGAAGCTCGATATAGCCTTGCGTGCCCAGGATGAACAGCCGTCCGTCCCCCCAGTTCGGCAATGCATCAGGCGTGTACCAGTCAACCCGGATATAGGCTTGCGCGCGTCCGCCGGTCAGATTGATTTCGCCGAAATCCTCAAACTTCGGATAGTCCGGATTATTGAAATTGCCAACCGCGGAATGGACGATTGCAGCGTCATCCAGGCTTGCGAAATGCAGAAACTGGTCAATCTGGTGAGATGCGATATCAGTCAGGATACCGCCATACAGCCGGTTATCGAAAAACCAGTCCGGGCGCGTCGGCGCATTCAGCCGGTGCGGGCCGATGCCCATTGTCTGTATCACCTCGCCGATACGACCCTGGCGAACCAGTTCCGTCGCGGTGGTCACGGCGCGAACCTCGAAGCGCTCTGAAAAATTCACCGACCATATGCGACCTGTTTCAGCCACGGCCTGGCGAATACGAGCCAGCTCCGTCAGCGAAATACAGCCCGGCTTGTCGGTCATCACGTCCTTGCCGTGCTGCATCGCTTCAATGGCCAGGTCCGCCCTGGTGTGCGGCGCCGAGGAAATCAGTACGAGCTTGATCTCCGGATCGTCCAGTATCCGCTGGCGTTCCGCATACCGGGGCACATCGGGAAATCGCTTGCTGAACCCTTCCAGGGGTTGTGGATTGCCATCGGTCCAGAACCCGGCAAAGTTGCAGCCGGCATCAATCATGCCCGCTGCCATGCCGTATACATGGCGGTGGTCGAGCCCGAGAGCGGCAAATTTGAACAGTCTGGTCATGTTGGCTCAGCTTTCCTGGGAAACATTTGCGACCTGGCCGGTCCTGGAAGACGTCACCATGGCGTCTATCAGCGCATGAACCCGCAAGGCTTCGCGGCCGGTGATCGCAGGTGGTCTCTGATCGCGGACAGCGTCGGCGAAATCCGCGATCAGGTCGCGATGCCAGTCGCACGGAAACGCCATCGGGTCGGCACCGCCGCCGGTGCCTGAAATCTCGCCCTGCTCTTCTTGCCTGCCGTCACGCCACATCACCTTGAGATTGCCGCCGGTCAGTACCGCGGTCGCCTCGGTTCCGTCCACGGCGATGCTTTCCGTTGACCCCGGAAAGGTTGCACTGGTGGCAACCACCGAACCGACCGCGCCGGAGCAAAACCGGATGCCACCACAGGCAAAATCTTCCGCTTCCATATTGTGGAGATCGGTGGTGGTGCAAATTGCCTGCACGGATTGCGCCGGCCCGGTCAGGCTGAGCATCAGATCGAGGACATGAATCGCCTGGCTGATCAGTACACCCCCGCCATCGCGCTCATAGGTGCCGCGACCTGGAACATCATAATAGGCCTGGTCCCGCCACCACGGAATATCTGCACGAACCAGCGCAACTCTACCCAGTTGACCGTCGCGGATGAGCTCTGCCAGCCGGCGCGCGCCGGCGCGAAACCGATGCTGGAACACCACCCCCAGCAGCACATTCGCAGTCTCGCAGATCTCGACAATCTGCCGTGCTGCTGCGGTGCTGCGTTCAACCGGTTTTTCAGTGAGAATGTGTTTGCCGGCTGCTGCAAGAGTTCGGACAAGCTCCAGGCGCTGATTAGGTGGCGTCAGGACAATCACGGCTTGCGTGGCGCTGTCGGCTGCGATGGCTTCAACACTGTCAAAAACGGCATAGCCGCTTTGGGCCGCAACCGCTTCGGCCCGCTCCCGGCTCCGGTTGAAAACCCCGCTGACCCTGATCTGGTCCTGCAGCAGTTCAAGCGCATCCAGATGGGGTTTCGATGCCATCCCCAAGCCTATCACGGCAACACCGACCGGTTTCTTATCCACGTTCATGCTCCAGATTTCTTGTCAATTTAAGGTTTCGGCTGCGTCCAGTGCCGTCATGATCCCGCGCAATTCCGCCAGGCCGCGCAGACGGCCAACCGCGGGATAGCCGGGGTTGGCGGTTTCGGTGAGGTCCGACAGCATGCGCTGTCCGTGATCCGGGCGGAATACGATTGTGTCATGCGGGCTTCGCCGGCGATTTTCAGCCATCAGCTCGCGCAACACCGCAACCATATCGACATCGCCTTCAAGGTGGGCTGCCTCGTGGAATGTGCGCCCGTCGCCTTCCCGTTTTGTCGCCCTGAGGTGCACGAAATGAATGCGCTCGGCAAACCGCTGTGCGATTGCGGGCAGATCATTGTCCTGCCGCACCCCCAGGCTGCCGGTGCAGTAACACATGCCGTTTGACGCCGCCGGAACCGCATCAAAAACGGTTGCAAAATCAGTCTCAGTGGATGCAATACGGGGCAATCCGAACAATGGCCTTGGCGGATCATCGGGGTGCAGAGTCAACTTTACGCCAAGCGCGGTGGCCACCGGTGTCACCGCTTCCAGGAAACCGATGAGGTTTTTCCGCAACGCATCCGCATCAATGGCTGCATACATTTTCAGCCTGTCCCTGAACTCGGGAATGGTCAGCGGCTCAGCGGTTGATCCCGGCAGCGCGCTGGTGATGTTCGTGACGATCCGGTCGATGTCGTCTTGCGTCATGCTATCAAACACAGCCCTGGCCCGCACCTGATCATCAGGTGAATAGTCCTGCCCGGCATCTGGCCGTTCCAGAATAAACAGGTCAAATGCCGCAAAGCGATCCTGGTCGAACCGCATCGCTGTTGACCCCGTGGGCGTCACATGGTCGAGATCGGTTCGGGTCCAGTCGACCACCGGCATGAAATTGTAGCATATCGTCCTGATGCCGTTTTTCGCCACGGCTTCCATGCTGGCGATCCAGGCGTCGATGTCCCGCCTGGCGGCAGCACCGGTTCGCTTGATTGAATCAGCAACGGGAATGCTCTCCACCACCGTCCATACAAGCGGTGAGCGACCCGCAGGTGTGGTCTCGATCAGCGCTTTGCGGTCCGCTACGTCGGCTGAACTCCACGCCTGGCCGATCGGTGTTTCATGCAACGCGCTGACCACATCGGTTGCGCCTGCCTGACGGACGGTATCGAGCGGCACACCGTCATCAGGGCCATACCATCTCCAGCCCTGGCGCAATTGGTTATGTCGTGTCGCGTTGGTCATTTCAAAAGGTCTCGTTATCCGGGTGACTGATCAAATGTGATCCTGGTTACGGGCCAAACAGCTGGACTGGAATGAGGGTGAGTTGCGGCACGTAGGTCACCAGCAGCAGAACCAGGATCAGCGCCGCAATAAACGGCATGATGGCCCTGAACACGGCCGTCACATCCGCCGCCCCGACACGTGCTGTCGTGAATACCAGCATGCCAAGCGGCGGTGTCAGCGCCCCAATCACCAGGTTGAGAACCAGCACGATGCCGAAATGGACCGGGTCGACGCCTGCAGCAATGATGACAGGCACCAGGATGGGCACCAGGATGACCATCGCGGCAATCATCTCCATGAACAACCCGACAAAGATCAACAGCAGGTTGATCAGCGCCAGCAGTGCATACTTGTTGTCTGAAATCGCGCTCATGGCAGTGGCAATTTTTTGCGGCATCTGCTCGAAGGCCAGCACCCAGGCAAACGGGGCGGCAGCCGCAATGATGATGGCAACGGCAATCGTGTCAGACGCCGATTCCCGCAGCGCCGCAATGAAGTTGCTTGCCGTCAAACCGCGATAGACGAGTGACCCGCACAGGATAGCGAAGAAAAACGCCATGGCGCCTGCCTCGGTCGCGGTAAACACTCCAAACCGCACACCACCGACGATCAGCATTGGCAACATCAATGCCGGCACCGCCAGCCACAGGGCCGACAGGCGTTCACCTGCGTTCGAGCGTTCCCGGTCGCCGCCATAGCCGCGTCGTCGCGATACCAGGTACACAACTCCGGACAGTGCCGTTGCCGCCAGCAGCCCCGGCACGATGGTTGCCACGAACAGCGCACCGACCGAAACCGACGCAAGCGCTGCATAGATGATCAG
>CAYRLR010000005.1:0-5268 GCA_964424975.1 uncultured Anderseniella sp. | reverse complement strand
TTCATCACCGCAGCGGCCATGATGAAAAACGGGATGGCCAGCAAGGTGAAGGAATTCAGCGAAGACGACATGTATTGCGTAACGATGACCAGCATCCGGTCACCCAGCGGGGCAAAGGCAGCGAATGCACCAAACGAAAGTGCGAAGGCGATCGGCACCTCCAGCAGAATGAGTGTAATGCCGACGACCATCAACACCATGGCACTGCTGCTTTCGCCGTAAAACGCCGACGCGCCATAGCGCAGCCCGATGTACAAGGCGATGCCCAGAACCCCGGCAGACACTGTCTCAAGCAACCGCCCGTTTGCAGGCCTAGCAAGGAAAACCAGGTTCAGGGCACCACCCACCGGCACTGCCATGAACAGGTACTTGAGGGGCCACTCCATGGCCGGAGAAACCTGCAATGCCCGGTTCATGAAGTCGATCCCGTGGACAACAAGCATCACGCTGGCCGCAATCATCACCGTATGAATAAGAAGCCTGTGCGCCATGTGCCATGACGAGGGAATGAAACGATGCAGAAAGCCGACGGCTATATGGCCGTTTCTGCCGGTCAGCACTGCCATGCCAACGAACACCGCCCAGCTGAAGGCCCATTGCGATACCTCGCCCGGCCACGACAAGGAGGCATTCAGCACGTAGCGGTAAAACACCTGGATGGCGGCAATTGTCGCTGCACTGAGCAACAACGCCACTGCGATCGACTCGAGCATGCGGTCGAGCCAGAGATAGACTTTCGATACCAGGTTCAGGTTCTTGTCAGTGTGTTGATCAGGCGTCTGGGTGCGATCAGTACTCATAGGTGTTTTTCCCGGATCGACCGAACTGAAAAAAGCATCGCTGCATGGTTGCGTGGAGCATGCGCAGCGGAACAATGTCCGCTGCGCATGTGTGGAACGTCAATCAGCCCAGGGCCCTGATCTTTGCAATCATGGCTGCAGTCTCCGGGCTCTTGGAGCCGAACTCGTCGAACAACGGCGATGTCAGTTCTGCCCACTTTGCGCGCTCGGCATCGTCGATGCTGTGCACTGTGACCCCAACGGCCTTGAGATCTTCAAGGGCCTGGTCGGCCTTCGCGCGATTTTCCGTGCGCTGCTCGGCGAACACTTCCTTGGCACTGGAGCGAACCAGGGCCTGCAGGTCCGCCGGCAGGCTGTCAAGCCAGGCAGCATTGACCCGAACTGCCTTTGGCAGGAACCAGTGATAAGTCGGCGTTACGTGCTTTGCCTGTTCATGCCACTTGAAACCCAGAACCGAGAAATAATCTGATTCAAGGCCTTCGATAATCCCGGTGGACAGTGCGGAATACTGTTCGGAATACGGCAGCGGTGTCGGGTTGGCGCCGAGTTTCTTCCAGAAATCGATCCACACACGCAGTTCCGGCACCCGCAATTTGACCCCCTTGAGTGAGGCAAGGTCGGTTATCGGTTCTTTTCCCAGAACATGCCGAAACCCGCTTTCGCCATAGGCGACGAATTCGACACCGGTTTTCTTGCGGGCAATCTGTGAGACTTCTTCACCCAACTCGCCCTGCAGGACCCTGTCTACATGGGCTTCATTCTTGTAGATAAACCCGGGCGCACCGCCAAAGGCGGCAATTTCCGGCGCAATGGCTTCTTCACTGTCGGGACCTGCCGTGGTTGCCTGGATGGTGCCGATGCGGCTGCCTTCCAGAAGCTGGGACAGGCCGCCAAGCTGACTGGCAGGGAAATGCTGTGCATCGATCTGGCCGTCGCTGCCCTCGTTCATCGCCTTGGCCCAGCGTTCGAAAGCGTTGGTCAGGGGCGACCCTACAGCCTCGGAATGAGCGATCTTGCAGGTGAACTTTGCTGCCGCGCGGGCCTTGGTGATGATTGCCGGCAAAGCGAGCGCTGTCGCCCCTGTCTGCAACAGTCGGCGACGGTTGATAGCGAAACGTGTATTCATGTCATTGTTCATGATCTGATTTCCTCCACGGGTTGATTTTAGGGGACCCTTTAAAAATTCGGCAGTTGGTCTATCCGTACGGCCACCATACCGGTATGGTAATTACTTGATGGAGAAAGGCAAGAGGCGTCTGAGTGTTAGATAAAATCCAGCTAAGCGAACCGATAGCGCCGCAGTTGTTCGAAAACCTGCGCGCTGCAATTGTCGAGATGCGCCTGAAGCCGGGAGAAGCGCTTTCTGAAAAGGATATCTCCCTTCGCTACGGGGTAAGCCGACAACCCGTCCGCGAGGCATTCATCAAGCTCTCCGAAGCCGGTCTGCTTGAAATCCGACCGAGTCGGGGCACCTATGTGAGAAAGATTTCCGTCCGGGAGGTCGCGGATGCGCGCTTTGTCCGCGAAGCCATAGAATGCAGCCTGGTCAGGCATGCGGCAATCTCTGCGACTGATGAGCATATTCGCCAGCTTCGTGCGCTCATTGATGAACAGGAAGCCGCCGCGCGAAATGATGATTTTGCCAGCTTCAATCGCAGCGATGATGCCTTTCATCGCGCCATCGCCAGCATTGTGAATTGCAATTATGCCCGGCGCACCGTGGAAGGTGCCCGCAACCAGATCGACAGGGTCAGGTTCCTGAGCCTCGACAAAGCCACGCCCCTGTCCCGTCTCATCCAGCAGCACAGGGAAATTGCAGCGAGTATCGAAGCCAGGGATCAGGACCGGGCGGAACGGGCCATGCAGACACATTTGCGGGAAGTCCTCCTGGCACTGCCGCATATTGCCAGGGCAAACCCGGATGCCTTCGAAGACCAGGTCATGCCGGATCATGCCGTTCGACTGGTCGCAGCAACACCGCCGGAGAATTGACCCCGTCTCACGCGCAGTAGCGGCCCCGGTGCCGCCAGGATCACAACACCTTCAAAGACCGTTGAATTGTGTCTTCAAGCGTTCCTTCAGCGTTGATCTTGTGCCAGCCGACCGGGTCGCCGAGGCGCTTTAGCTGGAACCGGACAACGTCTGCAGTCGCGTCGGATGCATCGCCCTTCCGTGCACTCACCCGGTCAACCAGAACCTGCTCATCGGCTTCCAGCCACACACCAGCAAACGCCGCACCGGCGTCACCGGTCACCTGCTCAATGGCAGCGCGCTCACACGGGTCCAGAAAAACCGCGTCCGCGATGACCGTGTGACCTGCCTGCAGGGCGATCCGAGCCTTGTGCAGGACCCGCTCATAGACCGCATCACTGGCCTCTCGTGTGTAGGAGTCTTTCGGCAACCTGGTTGTTTCATCGACACCAAACATGTGCTTGCGCTCAATATCGGTTCGCAAATGCACGGCCCCGGGACATCGGGCAATTCGCGATGCAAGCGCGCGCGCGACCGATGTCTTGCCCGTGCCGGACAAGCCGCCGACAGCAACCAGCCGGGGACCATGAGGCACGAGATACCGCGTCGCCTCGCCAAGGTAGGACCGGGCATCCGCGCCAGTATCAGATGATCTTTCGGCACCGGATGTCTGCTGCAACCGCGTAACGGCCACCATGGCTCGCACACCGGCCCGGCACGCCATGAACAGTGGCATGGCCTGCAACCCGGCCAGGCGCTCGTCGTTTCCCACCTGCGACAGGTAGCGGTTCAGAATGCGGTTCGCATGAGCATCTTGCTTGCGATGCCCGAGGTCCATCAACAGGAACGCCAGGTCATACAGGATATCGACGGTGGCAATGTCATCATTGAATTCTATGGCATCGAACAGCACCGGTTCGCCATCCAGCGCAATGATGTTCGACAGGTGAAGGTCGCCATGACAGCGGCGCACATAGCCTTGCCTGCCACGATTGTCCAGCAAGTCACTGCACTGCCGCAGCGCAGTTTTCGCCGCAGTCTCGAATTGCCGAATTTCAGTCGGGGGCAGAAATTCGGCCCCTTTATTGAAAGCGGCACACAGTTGATCGACAATCAGGCTCATCCTGCCTGATGCAGCGTGATCGTGCACAACCGGTGCTGCGGCCTGGTATCTGGCTATTTCATCGGCCAGACGGTCCATGAACCCGGCGCTCGGTCCACCTGCCTTGATGACGTCGCCAAGCAGTGACTTGTCCGGGAACCGCCGCATGTGCAATGCCCACTCCACCGGCGTTCCGGCACCGCCGATCGCCAGTTCGCCGGTTGCCTCGCGCGTAATGTGCACAACGTCCAGATAGATTTGCGGCGCATGCGGTTGATTGATCTGCAGTTCGTAGTCGCAAGCCGCCTTGCGCTTGTCCGGCGTTCCGAAGTCGAGATAGCTGAAGGTGACCGCCTTCTTGATCTTGTACGCGTCGTGCCCGACCAGGAAAACCATCGCCGCATGGGTTTCCACCACGTCCACACGATCCGCAGCACCCGGATAGGACGCCGGGTCGCGCAGAAACGCGACTATCTCGGCCTGGTCCCCGGCGTCATTCACGCCATCAATTACCGGACTCATCGTCAAGACCTCGACAATGCCTTTGCGTAGTTGGGTGTTGGTGTAAACATTACAGACATATTCGCCCACCGGACCATGATTGACCGGGCATGGCTTTGACGCGGATCAAAACGCGCTCACGGCAGGTTGCTAGTCTGTTTCTCATGGATGCTGCGCCATCGTGATTTGGAATTTGTGAAAATCCGGTTGTGACACTCACGTAGACCCATACAACAGCAACGCAAATAGTCGAAACTCAAGCAAATCTCTCAACCAGAAGGCATAACAATGAAACCGGTTAGAACTTGGATACTGCTGGCAGACGGAACCCATGCGCGGATCGTATGCAATACCGGACCCGGAAAGGGTCTGGAAGAGGTAACAGGAATGGAGCTTGAAGGAGCCAATCTCCGAACCGGCGACATCATGGCTGACCGCCCTGGCCGGACCTTTGACTCAGCCGGTGCCGGTCGCCATGCGATGGAACCAACCTCCGATCCGCAGCGTGAGGCAAAACGCTCCTTCGCTGCCGAAATAGTCTCGCATCTGCAAGAGCAACTGGACGCGAAATCCTTCGACCGGCTGGTGCTGGTAGCTGCCCCTGCAACACTGGGAGACATTCGCAAATTGCTGTCAAAACCCCTGCAGGATGTCGTGTATGGGGAAATCGCGAAAAATCTCGTGCATGTTCCCAATCAGGAACTGGACAGTCATCTCTCCGATACCCTGGCGGTATAATCGGCAAACTGCATCCTGGAAAAGCAAAACGGCCACTGCTTCAACACAGTGGCCGTTCCAGGTCAGCGAAGGTCTGTTGCGGTAATGACGCGGAATGTCCGCATTTCACCATCCTGCTCGCGGATCGAGACATACTCGCCGGGACGAAAGCGTTCA
>CAYRLR010000004.1:0-20352 GCA_964424975.1 uncultured Anderseniella sp. | reverse complement strand
CAGCCTGCTGCCAACATGAACATCAATTGGATTTGGGGTTTTTTTTGTCATCAGTTACCCATTCTCCATGTGCTTGCGGGCCTCACGTGCTTGCGGGCCGGTAAAACTTCGCCCGTTCTCGATGTAGTGACCAGATCAGGATGATTCCTGGTTGAACAACCAGAAATTATTTGCCTGCTCGCTTTCAAAGTTGCTCCAGGCCAGTCTCTGTGCCGGCGCACTGGTCTGAAATTTTTCAAAGGGAACAGATGGAAATAAATATCGTCAATCCGGACCTACCGCCGGGTCCCCGAGGCTGTTGGTACACAAGACGGCTTTATCCGTCTACAAATTAAACAACTGGCAGCGATCAGGATCAACAGACCCAGAAAGCCAAAGTCTCCGATGGCGGCATAAGGCGTCGCGGCCATGACTGCAGGCATCGCCATATCCAGATGGCCTGTTGTGCCCAGCGCCAGCATTGCCTTGATACGGCCGGCAGAATCAATCAATGCGGAAATCCCGGTGTTTGCGGCACGTATCATGGGCACGCCCTGCTCGATCGCGCGAAACCGCGCATGGCCCAGATGCTGATGCGGTCCGCCCGACGTCCCGAACCAGGCGTCGTTGGTCACATTGACCAACACTTCCGGGCGTGAAGCATAAGGAAGAGATCGCGGAAACACCGCCTCGTAACATATGAAACCTGCAAAGGCGGGGAAGCCGTCAAGCCTGATAACCCGATCTGCGCTGCCGGCTGAAAATCCTGCAGGAA
Source organism: uncultured Anderseniella sp. (assembly GCA_964424975.1). Classification (GTDB taxonomy): domain Bacteria; phylum Pseudomonadota; class Alphaproteobacteria; order Rhizobiales; family Aestuariivirgaceae; genus Anderseniella. The sequence goes on along the minus strand of CAYRLR010000004.1, from coordinate 19,598 downwards.
GGTTCACAATCTGCCGCAATCCGAGTGGTTCCAGCAGCCATTGAAACGGCAGAAACTCTCCAAACGGCACCAGCCGGACCTTGTCATGGCGGCCAGCTACCTGACTGTCGGGCCGGATTGCCAACAATGAATTGAAGATCGAAGTTCCATCGGTGCTGTCGACGAGGCGGTACAGACCACCGGTCAGAAGAGCTGAACCGGCCGGCATGCTGGCCATTATTCTCGTGCGCAACGCGGCTTGTTCACCGATCAGGCGCGGCAATGCACTTTCGGGCCAGACAATGAGCGGCGGTTGCCCGGAAGGATTGTCAAACGCCGCCCCGGTCAGTTTCAGATAGGTATCAATGATCTGGCCGGCATGTTCGGGGTCCCACTTGTCCTTCTGGGAAATGTTGGGCTGGACTATGCGAACCGGAAGTGCATCACCGGCCGTTTCGGCAAGCAGGCCATCGTAGGTGGCAATACGATTGTTGCCCCACACGTGCAGGCCGAGCGCACCGGTTACGACGACTGCCGCAAACACCAGGCGTCCCGGCAAGCCGTTTGCGGGTTTAGCCACGTGCCAGAACACTGCCGGGGCCGCTGCCGCCACAACGACCAGAACAGTCATCCCGTAGATACCGATGAGGCTGGCGGTTTGTGAAAATCCATCCAGGGAACCGGCTCCATATCCGGGCAGATTCCACGGAAACCCTGTCAGCAGATGACCTCGCAGCCATTCTGTAGCGCCAACAAGTCCGGCCAGCAGAACAATGCGCGCCCAGCCGGTAATCCACAATACTGCGGCCAGGCCGAATGCCAGGCCCCAATACAGCGACAGGTAGGCCGGAAGACCGCCAACCGCGAACGGAATCAATGCGGCAAACTTGTCCGGCTCCAGCCAGAAAGCCTCCGATATCCACCACAGGGAGGGCACAAAATATCCAAAGGCAAAACACCATCCGATGGCGAAACCGGCACAAAACCGGCGCCACTTGCCCGCGCGCAGATGGACAGCGCCGTCCAGCAGCCAGACCAGCATGGTGTAACTGGCAAACAGTACCGGCCAGGCATCATACGGCGGCAACGAAAAACTGGCCAACCCGCCTGCAAGCAAGGCCACAAGGCAGCCGCGCCACATCGACCGGGCAGTCAGGCTTGCCAGTATCGCGCTCAGCTCTGCACCTGTGACGACGGTTCTTCCAATGACTTTGCAGCGGGTTTGGGAGGGCTGCCGACAGGTTCGCGGGCCTTGCCCGGTTTGGTGTGAATGGCAATTCTGCGAACCCGGCGCGGATCAGCTGCGATGATCTCAAACTCGACACCGGATGCATGTTTGATCAATTCACCGCGGACCGGCACCCGGCCAAGCATGTGGAATATCAGGCCGCCAAGCGTATCGGCTTCTTCTTCTTCATCCGACGGCAACAACTTGATGCCCAGCATTTCTTCGGCGTCTTCAATTTCCAGGCGCGCTTCTGCCAGCCAGCTGGTATCGGACGTACGGGTGATCAGTTCATCAATTTCATCATGCTCGTCGGCAATGTCGCCAACGATTTCCTCGACCAGGTCTTCAATGGTCGCCAGGCCGTCCGTGCCGCCATACTCATCCACGACAACTGCCATGTGAACATGGGTGGACTGCATTTTCACCAGCAGGTCGGCGGCCGGCATCGACGGTGGCACGTACAGCAGTTCACGCATGATGCCGAGATCGCGCACCGGGGTCTTGAGATCGCTTGCCGACAGGGACAATATCGGCACCGTCTTTTTTGCACCCGGCTTGGCCTGGCCGCGCTTGTCATTGGAATTCAGCCATTCCAGAAAATCCTTGATGTGGATCATGCCCAGCGGCTCGTCCAGCGTCTCGTGGTATATGGGCAGGCGGGAATGGCCTGCCTCAAGAAAGTAGTCGAGCAGTTCCGCCACGGAGCTTGATGCATCGATGGCAATAATCTCGGCGCGCGGCACCATCACATCGTCCAGGCGCAATTCCGAGAACTCGATCAGGTTGAGCATCATCGACTTGGCGTCTGCGCGGAAAGCCTTGGTGCCTTCTTCCTCGGCATGCCGGTCAAACACACCTTCCAGGCTTTCGCGCAAGGTTTCGTCCGACCGTGCGACGCCAAGCGCCCGCTTCACCCGGGACCACAGACCCGAATTGTCATTTCGTGAATTTTCAGAAGTTGGGCTGGTCCCGCTTGGGGACCTGGTAGATTGATCTTCGTCCATTTGACTGACCGGCTTTCGCCGGCGTCCTCCGTCCTGTCTCAAGATTAATGGCTATATGTTCTACGCATAAGGGTCGGCAATGCCCAGCACGCTCAATATGTCTGTCTCAAGACGCTCCATCTGGTTCGCCCCGGTTTCGTTTATGTGATCATACCCCATTACGTGCAAGATACCATGCACAGCAAGGTGAACCGTATGATCGGCCAGTGTTTTGCCCTGCTGCTCGGCTTCGCGCCGCACGACACCTGCAGCCAGCATGATATCACCCAGCGGGCGCGGTTCGCCCGGTGGCAACGGCATCTCCTGCGCGGCCGGAAAAGACAGTACATTGGTAGGCCCGTTGCGTTGGCGCCAACGCTGATTGAGCTCGGCTACCTCATCGTCGGTTGCCAGTGAGATGCTCAACACGGTGTCCGACAAATCCTTGTCCAAAGCGGTTTCGGTGGCTTGTGCAGCCCTGCCCAGCAACGCTTCGGGATCAGGCAACTCTTTCCAGGCAACTTCATCCACTTCAATTTCGAGTATCACGGTGTCCGCGGCTTTGTCGCCGGCTCCCAACCAGCCCGCTCATAGGCATCGACAATCCGAGACACCAGTTGATGACGGACAATATCCGATTTGTTGAATTTCACCTGTGCGATGCCGTTTACGCCTTTCAGGTAATCCAGCGCCTGGGTCAGGCCGGACGTCGTTCCGGGCGGCAGATCGACCTGCGTCGGATCACCGGTGATAACCATGCGCGAGCCTTCGCCAAGCCGGGTCAGAAACATTTTCATCTGTTGCGGCGTGGTGTTTTGCGCTTCATCCAGAATGATGAAGGCCGACGACAGGGTGCGTCCGCGCATGAAGGCCAAAGGCGCAATTTCAATCGTATTGTCAGCCAGGCCCTTGATCACGGCTTCCGGCGGCATGACGTCATACAGCGCGTCATAAAGCGGCCTGAGGTAAGGATCGACCTTTTCCTTCATGTCACCGGGCAGGAAACCGAGACGTTCACCTGCCTCCACGGCGGGACGCGACAGAATGATACGGTCAACCCGCCCGGCCATCAGTTCGGCGGCAGCGCACACAACGGCCAGGTATGTCTTGCCGGTACCGGCAGGGCCAACACCGAACACCAGTTCGTTTGCCGCGATTGCTTCAAGATAGACCTTCTGGCCCGGAGACCTGGCGGTCACTGTCTTGCGCCGGGTCCGGATGGCGACAATTTCAGATGACCCCCTGGCAACAGCAGCCGGACTCATGGCCATGCGAATCGCGCCTTCAACGTCTCCCCGGTCAAGATCAAGACCCTCCAGGGCGCGTTCGTAAAGCTCTACCAGAACCTGCCTGGCCATTTCGTGGCCTGCTTCAGATCCCCTGATGGCGACCTTGTTGCCGCGTGGCGTGATGTCCACGCCAAGCCGGTCTTCAATCAGCAGCAAATGCTCGTCATGTTCGCCGAACACCAGCATCAGCAAACGGTTGTCGTCGAAACTCAAGGTAATGCTGCGTTGCGGTGTGTCAGCGACGGGAGTCTTGCGCCGGGATGCGGGCCTTGGCTGGGCAATGCGTGACGTCAACGGGGCAGATCTCCTGATTCGCAAGTTGTAGAGTGAAAGCACATCACATTCAGCCATATGCTTCAACCATGTGACCGGTCAATGAATTCGGTCTGACACTTTCAATCGCAACCTTTACGGTTTCACCAATAGCATGATCACCACCATCTATGAAGACGGACTGCAGATAGGGCGAGCGTCCGATCAACTGGGCATTCTCGCGGCCCGGTTTTTCCAGCAATACATCGAGGACGCGTCCCTTGCACGCTTCATTGAATGACGCCTGTTGACTGCCCAGCAGCAATTGCAGTTCGGCAAGGCGCGCAGTCTTCACGTCCTCCGGTACCTGCCCGGTTTCGGTGGATGCCGGCGTGCCGGGGCGGGGCGAGTATTTGAAAGAAAACGCCTGCGCATAAGTCACCTGCCGGACCAGGTCCATGGTGGCTGCAAAGTCCGCGTCGGTCTCGCCAGGGAAACCGACGATGAAATCCGACGACAGGGCAATATCGGGCCGGGCGCGGCGAATGCGGCCGACAAGTTCAATGTATTCGGCAGCCGTGTGTCTGCGGTTCATGGCTTTCAGGATGACGTCACTGCCGGACTGAACCGGCAGGTGCAGATACGGCATCAGTTTCGGATTGGAGCCGTGGGCAGCGATCAGGTCATCGTCCATATCGCGCGGGTGACTGGTTGTGTACCGCAACCGTTCAAGACCATCGATTTGCGACAGCGCATTGAGCAGATGGCCCAGCGTCCAGTCACGACCGGCCAGCCCGTCGCCATGCCAGGCATTGACGTTTTGTCCCAGCAGCGTGATTTCACGCACGCCCGCGTCCACCAGTTTGCGCGCTTCACTCAAGATACGATCGGCAGGACGCGAGAACTCCGCACCGCGAGTGTACGGCACGACGCAAAACGTGCAGAACTTGTCACAACCTTCCTGCACTGTCAGAAAGGCCGCGACACCGCGCTTGACCGGTATTGTCGAGGATGCATCAAGAACCTCGAACTTCTCGTCAACGGGAAGCTCGGTTTCGACTACCGCGGCCCCGGTCCGGTCATGCCGGTCGAGCAGGTCGGGCAGGCGATGATATGTTTGCGGGCCAAACACCAGGTCAACCACGGGTGCGCGACGAACGATTTCCTCGCCCTCGGCCTGTGCCACGCAGCCAGCCACCGCGATTTTCATGTCGCGCCCGGAGCGCAGTTTCAGCTTCCGCAAGCGGCCAAGCTCGGAGTAGACCTTCTCCGCTGCCTTTTCGCGAATATGGCAGGTGTTCAGAATGACGAGATCAGCGTCTTCGACCGCCTGGGTGGTCACGTAGCCGCGCTCACCCAGTACCTCGCCCATGCGCTCGCTGTCATAGACGTTCATCTGGCACCCATAGGTCTTGATGAACACCTTTGATGGTGCAGTTGGTCGGGTTTTGTGCGGCGTTTGTGACATTGTTGAAGTTCCTTGTCGGGAGAGCCTATAGTCGCTCGCGGGTTTGCTGACAATGGAAATGGTCTGCAACTCCTGGATCGCTCTCCCAGATTAATTGCGGTCCTGTTGCAAAGACAGGCTGGCGGTGATGGCATCGCCTGCCGTGCCATCGTGGTTTTTATAGTAGTCCGGGCGAACCCCGTTTTGCACAAAGCCGACGCTGTCATAGAGCGCATGAGCCGCCTGGTTGTCCTGCGCATACTCGATGAATATCTGCTTGGTCCCGGCTTGCCCGGCATGGCGCCGCACAGCCTGCAGCAGTGCGCTGGCCACGCCCCTGCGTCGCATGTGCGGCAGCACTGCCAGCGTCAGTATTTCCATTTCATCGGCTGCCGCGCGCACCAGCACAAAGCCGCAAGGCTGCTGGTCGCATGCCTCATCCTGCGTCGCCAGCAATGCGGCTGATCCAGGCGTTGCAAGCAATCGCGCCATTGCATCACTGTCCCAGGCATCCTCAAAACAAGGTGCGTGCATGGCTGCAAGCAGGCCGGCACACTCCAGGCCTGCCTGCGTAACCGTCAATGCGCTTTCACGATGCTTGACCAGGGGCCGCTGCGCCTTGGCATCGGGCTTGCGCAAATAAAACGGCACAGCCGGCGCACCTGTATCTGCAACCCGGCCCGCCAGCGCGGCAATCATTGCCGCATCAGGAATGCTGCTGACAGTGGAAACTGTCAGGCCTTGCGGGAGTTCGATCAAGCCCGCGCCGGAGCCAGCCACCAGGCCTGATTTGTCATTCAGCAACGCGCCTGCCTCGGCCAGGCCCAGCACCGATGCCGGGTGGGTCGAATTACCCTCAGCATCAAAACCTTGCAGATATACCTCACCGCGCCGGGCATCCTGCACCACCCATATGTCTTGTGCAGCCGACACCGCCCGGCAGCTTTCGGCAAGCGCTGCAAAGGTGGTGATACCGACAACCGGCAGTTTCAACACCAGTGCGAGGCCACGCACAAACGCCAACCCCACACGCACGCCGGTGAACGTTCCCGGGCCGGAGCACGCGGCAAGCCGTGCAATGTCTGCAAATGAAATGCCGGCCGACACGATGGCCTCGTGCGCCATGTCCGTCAGACGCTCGGCATGACCGCGCTGCATCGGCTCACTGATGAGTGACAATGCCCGGTTGCGATCTGTGTCAAAAACACAAACCGAACACGCCGCATGCGCGGTGTCTACACTGAAAACAATCATGACGCAGGTTCGCCGATACGCGGCTCAAATTGCAATCTGGTCAGACGGGGCGAACTTCGCTTACTTCCGGGATAAAGTGGCGCAGCAGGTTTTCGATACCGTGCTTGAGTGTTGCAGTGGAGCTTGGGCAACCGGCACATGCGCCTTTCATCTGCAGATAGACAACACCTTCCTTGAAGCCATGGAAGGTGATGTCGCCGCCATCCTGCGCCACGGCCGGCCGGACCCGGGTGTCGAGCAGTTCCTTGATGGTGGTGACGATCTGCTGGTCTGCTTCGGCAAATTCGCCTTCCACGGCGACCACGTCCGCCTCACCATTGCGGATGACCGGCGCGCCCGACATGAAATGCTCCATGATGGCACCCAGCACAGCCGGCTTGAGATGCTGCCATTCGCCATCATCCTTGGTGACGGTGATGAAATCAGCACCCAGGAAGACCCCCTCGACACCGCTGACGGCGAACAGTTTTTCCGCCAATGGTGAAATGGTCGCCTCGTCGGCGGACCGGAAATCCCTCGGATCGCCGTCTACAACGGGCTTGCCGGGAATAAATTTCAGGGTGCTTGGATTGGGCGTGGCTTCGGTCTGGATAAACATGTCTGTCTCGCTCCTGCGGCAGTGCCTGCTTGTGGTCAGCAGTGCCGGATGAATATTGCCTACATATATAGGTTTTCTGGAATAATTCCAGATTAGCGTGTCAGAATTCTGTTACCGCCAACCCGGAAGCTGGATTTCGATCTGGAGCAACCCGGGTTCGAGCGACCCATGTTGCTCTAACACTTTGGAAACAATCAGGTTTGTGATTTCCGACTGAATCAGCCGGAAATCATCCTGATCTAGCGAACAAACCCCATAATACGACGCACATCGGCCATGACCGGCTCTGCTATGGCATTTGCACGCTCTGCCCCGTCTCTCAGGACAGCGTCAATGTGATCCTGATTTGCCATCAGTTTGTGCATTTCGGCAGCGATCGGTGACAGTTTTTCCACGGCGAGTTCCGCCAGGGCCTGCTTGAGATCGGAAAACTGCCGCCCGGCAAACTGTGGCAATACCGTTTCAAGGGTAGCGTCCTGCAGGGCCGCAAAGATGCCAAGCAGGTTGGCGGCCTCGGGCCTGCCCTTCAGTCCTTCCATCGAGTCCGGCAGCGCGTCGGGATCGGTCTTTGCCTTGCGCACCTTCTTGTTGATCGTATCGGCATCGTCGGTCAGGTTTATGCGTGACAAGTCCGACGGATCGGACTTCGACATTTTCTTGTCACCATCGCGCAGCGACATGACGCGTGTGGCCGGGCCCATGATCAACGGTTCCGGCAACGGGAAAAAACCCTCGGGATACCCTGCCTCGGCACAGGCGTCGGCCATGTCTATGTTGAATTTCTGGGCAATGTCGCGGGTCAGTTCAAGGTGCTGTTTCTGATCCTCTCCAACCGGTACATGCGTTGCCCGATAGGCCAGTATGTCGGCCGCCATCAGATTGGGATAGGCATACAGGCCAACCGATGCATTCTCGCGATTCTTGCCGGCCTTGTCCTTGAACTGCGTCATGCGGTTCAACCATCCGACGCGCGCCACACAGTTGAATATCCAGGCGAGTTCAGAGTGAGCCGGCACCTGGCTCTGGTTGAAAACAATGTGCGCGGCCGGATCGATGCCGGACGCAAGATAGGCAGCCGTGACTTCGCGTGTGCTGCGGGCCAGTTCGGCAGGGCCGCCCCACACAGACCTGTCCTGCGTAATCGCGTGCAGATCGACCACGCAATAGATGCAGTCATGCGATGACTGCATTTCCACAAAGCGCTTGATGGCACCCAGATAATTGCCCAGATGCAGATTACCGGTTGGCTGTACGCCGGAGAAAACGCGTTCGCTGGGTTTGGACATTCTGCAAAGCTCCACTGGATCAGGATGATCTGTTGTTGGCAAACCAGTCAGGTGTTTACTGGGCCGGGTATATGCCGCAATGCGGGCGCGCTGCCAAGCACCATCAGCCCTTGCGCGAAAAAGACTGCTTCAATGCAGAGAAATTCAGGGCGCCGGTCCACCACACGATTGCAAAATACACCCCGGCCCCGAAGCCAACCATGCCGACCAGCGTCAACAGGCGCAAAATGAACACGGTATCGGCGCTGAACAGCGAGCTGACAAACTGCATCAGGCCAAGCAGCACGAACCCCATGACCAGACTCGCAGCGATGATCCTGGGAAGCGCTCGGCGCATGCGATCATCCAGCACAAACTCACCGCGTTTCGACAGTGTATAGCCCAGCATCAGGGCATTGACCCAGGCGGCTGCGGCAGTTGCGAGAGCAACGCCCACATAGGCAATGAACGGGAACAGCGCCAGTGCACCGGCTATGTTGATGACAACGGATGTCAGCGCGAACCACATCGGGGTGCGGGTGTCCTCGCGCGCGAAAAAAGCCGGTGAAAACACCTTGATCATCACGAATGCGGGCAGCCCTGCGGCAAATGCGGCAAGCGCGACCGATGTTGCACGCGCATCATCGGGACCGAATGCACCCCGCTCGAACAGCACATGGATGATCGGATGCGGCATGGCCATCAGGGCAACCGCGGACGGCACGGTGAGCAGCAACGATATTTCGAGCGCGCGGTTCTGGCTTGACTGAACCCCTGCTGCGTCATCGGCGCGAAGCCGGCGTGCCAGTTCCGGCAACAGCACCACGCCAATGGCAATACCGATGACGCCCAAAGGAAGCTGGTAGATGCGATCGGCATAATACAGCCATGAGGGCGCGGAATCCTGCAGTGATGCGATCATGGTGGAAACCAGCAGATTGATCTGGGTGATGCCGCCTGCAATCAGGCCCGGTACGCCGAGCCTGACCAGACGTCTGACCCCCGGCGTGATGGCCGGCCGTCTCAGTGTCAGGGAAATGCCGGCCCGGGTCATGGCGATCCACAGCATGACAAACTGCGCCAGGCCTGCCGCGCTCACCCCCCAGACCAGCGCATAACCGGTTCGAGGTTCACTGCCCCAACCCGACAACAGCACAAAACCGAGAACCATTATCAGGACGATGTTGAGAATGATCGGCGCGGCAGCGGCAGCGGTAAACCGGTGCAGGGAATTCAGGATGCCGCCAACCAGGGCGACCAGCGACATGAAGGTAAGATAGGGGAATGCGACACGGGTCAGTTGAACCGTCAGGTCGAGCTTTTCCGGATTATCGATGAAGCCGGGCGCCAGAATGTAAATGATCAGCGGCATGGCCAGCATGGCCAGCGCCGACAGCAGGATCAGGAAGGTCAGCAGGACGGCCAGCACTTCTTCGGCAAAACGGGTTGCCGCCGGTTGGCCCTCGCCTTCCAGCCGGCGGGCAAACAACGGAATGAAGGCAGCGTTGAATGCGCCTTCGGCAAACAGCCTGCGAAACAGGTTTGGAAACCTGAACGCAACCACAAACGCATCGGCAATCAACCCGGTTCCTATGACGCTGGCCATGAGCACGTCGCGAACAAAACCCAGCACGCGAGAGATCATCGTCATGGCGGCAACTGTCGAAGCGGATCGTAAAAGGGCCATGGCTATCCGGTGTGCGTGTTAGATCAGGTTGACGGGCTGGTCCGAATCGCTATCTCAGCGATATGGAAACCACAGACCCTGCAATCTTGTAGACAAGCAATTCGGGTACAGCAAGCCGGTCGCAAAATGCACAGGTCCCGGCCTATACTGCCTGGGCAATATCCTGAGTCTTGCAGGACTCCAGCACGCCCATCAGATTGTCCTCGATGGCCCGCAACCTGGACTTGCTGGTGATCTTCTGACCCATCAGGTCGGTCACGTAAAACACGTCAACCGCGCGTTCCCCGAACGTCGTTACCTGGGCGGAGGCTATGTTGAGGTTCAGCCGGAACAGGCTGTCGGTCAGCTTGAACAGCAGGCCCATCCGATCAAGGCCAGCCACCTCGACGACGGTGAACCTGTTCGAGGTATCATTGGACACGATGACCTGCGGCTCCACCGTGAAGGCCTTGATGCGGCCTTTCGGCTGGGACGCGATGGCAACAGCCTTGCGCAACTGGATCTCACCGGCAAAAGCCTGGCGCATGAGGCCAAGGATGCGGTCAATCCTGCGCTGCTCGTCGTCAGCGTCCTCAAATTCGCGCTGAATCAGAAGTGTGTCCAGCGCCATGCCATCAGTGGTGGTGAAGATCTTTGCGCCAACAATGTTGGCTCCACCGGCAGCGCAGGCACCGGTCAGCAGGGCAAGCAGCCGCGGATGATCCGGCACATATACCGTAATCTCGGTAATCGACTTGAAGTTGTCGGTGCGCACGTCAAATGCCACCGCGTTGGCTGCCGTCCCGGCGCGTTCCAGCAATTTCGCGTCCATGATCTGATGATCGAGATCAACCGTGTACCAGTAGGCGTCATAATGACGGTCCAGGTAGGCTGAAACCTGGGTCTCGTCCCAGTCGGACAAGGCATTGGCCAGCGCTGTCTTGGCAGCTTCAATCCGGTCAATGCGCGAGATCGAGGTATGGCCGCCGGACAGGTGCGGTTCGGTCTCTGAATACAGCGTGCGCAGCAACTGGCCCTTCCAGCCATTCCATACACCAGGCCCGACCGCGCGAATGTCGACCACGGTCAGGACCAGCAACAATCGCAATCGCTCCGGGCTTTGCACAATGCCCGCGAAATCAGTGATGGTCTTGTAGTCAGACAAATCGCGCATCTGTGCCGTCTCGCTCATCAGCAAGTGATGACGGACCAGCCATTCGACAGTTTCGGTCTCGGACTTGCTCAGGCCAAGACGCGGGCACAGCGTTTTGGCAACCCTGGCACCGGCTATGGAATGATCTTCCTTGCGCCCCTTGGCAATATCATGCAGCAACACCGCAACGTACAGAACGCGCCGGGACACGACGCCCTGGATTATCCCGCTGGCCAGCGGGTGGTCCTGCTTCAAGACACCCTGGTCAATCTTCGACAGGATGCCGACGGCACGCAGCAAATGCTCGTCTACCGTGTAGTGGTGGTACATATTGAACTGCATCAGCGCGGTGATACGGCCAAACTCCAGTATGAAGCGTCCCAGCACCCCGGCTTCGCTCATCTTCCGCAAGACTGCTTCGGGATCGCGCGCCTTGGTCAGAATGTCGAGAAACAGTCCGTTGGCCGCCGGGTCTGCCCGCATCTGCTTGTCGATTGCACGCCGGCTGCGGCGAACAAGTCGCAAGGTTGTCGGGTGGATGGCCAGGTTATTGTGCTCGGCCACCCTGAACAGGCGTATGATCGACACCGGGTCACGCACGAACAGATCTTCATCCACGGCCTTGATGCGGCCCGCCTCTATTGTGAAAACACCGTCATCATCAAGCTTGATCGAGCGGCGGCGAAAGCGCCCGAACAGTTCGCTCATGCTCGGTGCCTGCTTGATGTGCTGTGCTTCGAGCACCGCAGACATGATGCGCGTCAGGTCGCCGACATCCTTGGCAACCAGAAAGTAGTGCTTCATGAAACGTTCGACCGATCTCAGGCCGGCGTGGCCTTCATAGCCCAGCCTGGCCGCCATCTCGGCCTGCCTGTCGAACCCCAGCCGGTCATCGCCCCGGCCGGTCATGAAATGCAGGTGACAGCGAACCGCCCATAAAAAATCCTCGCACTTGATGAAGCGGTTCTGTTCCTTGCGGGTGAACAGGCCGGACTTGTAGAGTTCGCGCACGGAGCGCGTGCCGTAGACAAATTTGGCGATCCAGAAAAGTGTATGAAGATCGCGCATGCCGCCCTTGCCGTCCTTGACGTCCGGCTCGACCAGGTAGCGCGACTCGCCTGCGCGGCGATGGCGCTCATCGCGTTCTTCGAGCTTGTCGGCAATGAACTGGCGCTGATCGCGGGCCAGGATGTCCTTGCCGTAGCGGCTTTGAAGGTCATCAAACAAGGGCCGGTGACCGCAGATGAAGCGCGCCTCCAGAACCGAGGTCATGATGGTGGTGTCGGTGCGAACCAGCCGAATGCAGTCATCCACCGATCGGGTGGCATGGCCCACCTTGAAACCCAGATCCCACAGCATGTACAGCACGTACTCGACAACACTCTCGCCCCAGGCGGTCTGCTTGTAGGGCAACAGGAACAGTAGATCGATGTCCGAGCCCGGCGCCAGCGCGCCACGGCCATAACCGCCCACGGCGACGAGGGATATGTGTTCCGATGTCGACGGATTGCTGGCGGCATATACGATTGACGAGGCAAACCGGTACAGCGCGGTGATCAGATGGTCCTGCAATGCCGACAGCCGGTGGGCGCACTCGCGGCCCTTTCCGGTGTCCATCAGGCGGGCCTCTTCGGCCAGGCGCGACTCCTGTATCAGCTGCTTCAGATACTTCAGGGCTGCCGGGCGAAACTCAAGCCCGTCCACGCCATGCTGGTCGGCCAGCCCTGTGAGATGTTGCAGAATGTGATCCGAACAGTATTCCGGCGCACAAACGTCGTTTCTTGCTGGCAATGGTGCGAGTGACATATTGCGGGGTCCATTCATTCGCGCAATAGCGCTGGTGATTGCCGCACTATCTAGCCCGTGTCGCCGGACACGGCCAGTTTTTTCAACTGATAGACCAGTTCAAGCGCTTCGCGGGGGCTCAGGTCATCCGGCAGTATCTCATCCAGCTTTGCCAGCAGTTTCGTCGGCCCGCCGGCCGATGCAGTTGCAGGTTTTGCAACCGGCACCGAAAACAACGGCAGATCATCGATGATGTGACTGCGCGACTGGGCGCGCTCGCTTTCTTCCAGCAGGTGCAGGACCTCGGAGGCACGGTCTATGACGCTGGCCGGCAGGCCCGCCAGCCTGGCGACCTGGATACCGTAGGAGCGGTCTGCTGCTCCCGGTGCGACCTCATGCAGAAAGATCACCTCGCCGTGCCATTCACGGACTTTCACGGTTGAATTCTTGACGCGATCCAGCTTGCCGGACAAGGCGGTGAGTTCGTGAAAATGCGTGGCGAACAGCGAACGGCAATGGTTCACCTCGTGCAGGTGCTCGACACAGGCCCAGGCAATCGACAGGCCGTCATAGGTGGCCGTACCGCGCCCGATCTCGTCCAGGATGACCAGGGACCGTTCGGTTGCCTGGTTGAGGATGGTTGCCGTTTCCACCATCTCCACCATGAATGTCGAGCGCCCGCGAGCCAGATCATCTGCCGCGCCAACCCGGCTGAAAATGCGATCCACGACGCCGATACGCGCAGACGCGGCGGGCACGAAACTGCCCATCTGGGCCAACAGGGTGATGATGGCGTTCTGCCTGAGAAAGGTCGACTTACCGGCCATGTTGGGACCCGTCAGCAGGGTGATATGGCGGGTCGGCGCACCATCATCATCCTGCTCACCAGCCGTCAGCATGCAGTCATTTGGCACAAACGGCGAGCCTGCCTGGCGACGCTGTGAGGCTTCGACCACCGGATGGCGTCCGGCCTGGATGTCGAAGCAGCGCGAAGCATCAATGTGTGGCCTTGCATAATCGTGCCGCATCGCCAGTTCGGCAAGTGCGCAATAGACATCCAGTTGCGCCAGCGCATCCGAGATTGCATGCAACATGGCGGCGCGGCTGCACGCCTCATCCGCCAGATGTTCAAACATGCCTATCTCGATGGAACGCGCCCTGTCGCCCGCCAGTGATATCTTCTGTTCCAGTCCGGTAAGTTCGGTGGTGGTAAAGCGCATGGCATTTGCCATGGTCTGGCGGTGAATGAACTCGCCTGCATGATCTGCACCGAGCAGTTGCTCGCCGCCTTGCTGGTTCAATTCGATGAAATAACCAAGCATGTTGTTGTGCTTGATCTTGAGATTCTTCAGGCCGGTCTCTTCCGCATACCGGGTCTGCAGACCGGCGATGACCTTGCGGCTCTGGTCGCGAAGCGCGCGGTTTTCGTCCAGCTCCGCACTTGCACCGGCGCGAATGAACCCGCCGTCGCGTGTTGTGGCTGGCAGTTCGTCGGACAATACGCGCTCAAGCTGAGTGGCGAACTCCGTGTCTGCCTGGCCAAGTGCCGTCCAGATTCCCGCCAGCTTGTCCGGCCAGGGGGCGATACCGGATCGCTCGAGGTGTGCCCCGGCAAGCGCAGCGCACAACATGATGCCGTCCTTGACAGCAGCGAGATCACGCGGCGAGCCCCGTTTAAGGCTCAACCTGGCGAGCGCCCGGTTCATGTCAGGCGCATGCCGCAACACGTCCCTGATGTCACCACATGGCGCGGCATCGGAGGTAAGAGCCTCAACGGCATCATGGCGGGCGATGATCTCGTCGACACCGGTGACAGGTGCCGCCAGCCGGTCAGCCAGCAACCTGCCGCCGGGACCCGTGACCGTCAGATCAATAGTATGCAGCAGGCTGCCGGTGCGCTCACCCGACAGGGTTTTGACCAGTTCAAGATTGGCCCGGGTTGCAGCATCAATCAGAACAATATGGCCCGGCTCCACCATGGTCGGTATGCGCAGGCTCGGCAGCTTGCCGACCTGCGTCAACATCACATAGTCGAGCAGGACACCGGCAGCGGCTGTGGCCGCGCGATCAAAACTGCCGAACGCATCCAGCGATGCCACGTGATAATAGTCCTGCAGACGGTTGCGGGCCGAGGTTGAATCGAACCTCGAGGCCGGCAGCGGCGTAATGGTGGCGGCAACTTCGTCGAGCAACGCCGACAGGTCGCCATCGCCGGCAAGTGCATCGGACACCAGCAATTCCGATGGATCGATCCGCGCCAGTTCGGACATCAGCGACGGGCCGGAGACCGAGGTGACCGCGAACTCGCCGCTCGACATGTCCAGCCATGACAGGGCCATGCTGTCTTCGGCCTTGATGCGCGCCAGGCAGGCGAGGTAATTGCTGCGCCCTGCCTGCAACAGATTGTCTTCGGTGATGGTGCCCGGTGTCACAAGGCGCACGACATCGCGGCGTACAACCGATTTTGAACCGCGTTTCTTTGCGTCAGCGGGATCTTCGGTCTGCTCACACACGGCGACCTTGTGACCAAGCCGGATCAGTTTTGGCAGATACACATCGGCTGCGTGAACCGGTACCCCGCACATGGGAATGTCGTTGCCCAGATGTTTGCCGCGCTTGGTCAGCGCAATGCCCAGGGCGGCCGAAGCGACCTCCGCATCCTCGAAAAACAGCTCGTAGAAGTCACCCATGCGATAAAACAACAGGCTCTCGGGATGAGCCTGCTTGATGGTGGTGTACTGCGCCATCATCGGCGTCATCTTGCCGGCCGGGTCGCTCGCGGCTGCGCTGGAGGCTGCTGCTGGTTGGTGAGTTTTGTTCATGGTGCGCGCAGACTACTCCATCACAGACGGTTTCGTCGCTTGCACAATTGCCGCCATCCACAGCGCGGTTGGGTCAGGCAGCCGCTTCCGGTTTCATGAGCCCTGCCACAGCCTCTTCAAGATCGGCGCGATCGAACGGTTTGGTGAGGTAACCGTCAATGCCGGCGCTCAGGCAGGCATGCTGGCTGTCTTCACGTGCATTGGCGGTCAGCGCAAGAATCGGCACAGGTGACTGAACACCATGATCGATTTCCAGCTGACGTATTTGCCTGGTGGTCTCAACCCCGTCAATCTTCGGCATGAAAATGTCCATCAGGATGATATCATGCTTGATGCATTTGCTCGACTGCAACTGGTGCTCGATCTCACTGATCGCTTCGGCGCCATTGTCGAGGTGGGTTACGCTATGACCGGCAGCTTTCAGCATCTTGGTGGCAAGCAGCATGTTGATCTTGTTGTCTTCCACCAGCAACACCTTGAGCCCGGCATCGTCCTTGACACGTCGCAATTTGGAAGCGGTTTTTCGCAGCGACGAAACCGGCTTGCGCATTGGATCGGGAATCTCGGTAAACTGCTCCCGAAACGTTGCGCGGCGTGTCGGTTTCAGAAGATAACCGATGCGGACATCGTCTATCAGTTTTCTGTAGGCGCGCCGCTCCTCCGGCTTCAGCAAGACCCAGACGTCGACGATTTCCGACAGTTCTTCCGCCATCTTGAAAACCTGGTCCCGGTTTTTGGCTGCTGCCGGATCCAGTAACACCAATATTCTCCCGGCATCCGGCGCGCCGGCCAGGGCGGTAACGGTCTGTGTCAGATTATCGAGGGACTCTGCAAAAACAAGGTCTGCACCGAAGCCCGACAGATACTCCTGCAACACCGTGCGTGTCGCGCCCTCGGGGCTGGTGATGACCGCCGTGCATTGCGTAACCGCCCTGACATCGTCTTCAACGATGCCCTCGGTTACCGGCGGCAGCCATACATTAACGGTGAATGTGGTGCCCTCACCCAGCTCACTTTCAACAACGATACTGCCGTCCATCAACTCAACAAGATCACGCGAGATGGCCAGACCCAGACCGGTACCACCGGACGGCTGGAACTCGGTGACGGATGATTGAACAAATCGCTCAAATATCGCTTCTCTTTCGGAATCGGGTATCCCGTATCCGGTGTCAACAATGGTGAAACATACGTGATTTTCCCGGGCTCCGGGTTCGACCCGGACCAGAACACTTCCCTGCGGGGTGAACTTGATCGCATTGCCGGCGATATTGAGAAGGATTTGCCGCAGGCGCTGGGCGTCACCGACAACCAACTCGGGCAGATCCGGCGAAATATAACAACCGATCTCGATGGACTTGGCGTGAGCACGCGCGGCCAGCAGCTCGATCGAACCCTCGATTATTTCACAAAGATCAAATGGAGCCGGCACAATCGTCATCTCACCGGACTCGGCCTTTGCCGCATCCAGCAGTTCATCGATAATCGAGAGCAACGAGCGTCCCGACATATTGACAGCATCAGCATAGCTGCGCTGTTCCTGGGACAGCCTGGTGTCCAGCAACAGTCCGGTCATCCCGATAACACCGTTCATCGGCGTCCTGAGTTCATGCGACACCGTTGCCAGGAACCGGGATTTTGCCCTGTTGGCCTCATTGGCATGGTTGCGGGTTTGTCGAAGCTCCTTGAGGGCGTGTCGCAACTTGGTCAATTGCTGGTTAGTCAGTGTCCAGACATGCTGAAACGCCAGTAACAGGAACACGATCAGACCGGCAAACAGGCTGCGGGACAGCACGTCCAGCGGGGTTGCGTCCACACTGATTGCCATGATGTTTACAATAACGGTGGCAACCGACAGCAGGGCGCCAATCCGCACCAGCACATCGACGCGACGCCTCAAGGCGCCCGATCCGATTGATCCCGGATCGCGCCATTGCGTCCTGCTATCTGCTTGTTGTTGTGGCATGCGTCTTCCCCGACCCCATCTGTCTGCAAGGCGTGTATCGCATGACAATGCTTAGGACCGGACTAGCCGGATCGATAGAATTTTAACGGTTGGGTTAATACCACAGGAAGCCCCTACTGCCCGGTGGCCGGCATGTGGCCTGCACCGGCAGGATCATCCTGAATCGCAGCGATCAGCCAATCGTGAAATGCCCGCACATTGGGGCGGTCAAGATACTCGACCGGACACACGAACCAGTACCAGTGGTCAGATGCCAGAACCAGGTCGAAGGGCTTTATCAAGCGCCCGCTGTCCAGGTCCTGACGGACCAGGAATTCGCTGACCAGCGCCACACCACCGGCATTGATGGCAGCTTCCACGGCAAGTGAATCGCTGGTCATCACCGGGCCCCTGGTGCTGTTCGGCACGCTCACCCCGGCGGTTTTAAGCCACATGGCCCAGTCGGGCTGGGTGCCGGCCGCGGCAAACCAGTCGACATGAATCAGGGTGTGATAGGCCAGGTCCCCAGGCGTCAATAGCGGATGGGCACCCTGCAACAGGAGCGGCGAACACACGGGCACGACATCCTCGTTCACCAGTGCCTCGGCATGCAGACCCGGATAGGGACCGGTGCCGAAGTGAATAGCGGCATCCACGCCGTCGGCGGCGAAGTTTGCAACTGACAGCGAGCCATCCAGCCGGACGCTGATATCGGGGTGGCGGGCGTTGAAGTCTGACAATCGCCTGACCAGCCACTTGCCGGCGAACACCGGCGCAGATGAAATCACCAGGGGTGCATCTTCATCAAGCGCTTCGAGGCTGCGGCAGCCCTGTTTCCACAATTCCAGGCCTTCACTCAGATACGGCAACAACGCCGCACCCCGGTCGGTCAGGCGGATTGACCGCACGCCGCGATGAAACAGCGGAAACCGGAAATGATCCTCCAGTGTCTTGATCTGGTGGCTGATGGCAGCCGGTGTTACCGCCAGTTCTTCTGCCGCCGCGCTCATGCTGGCACGGCGACCGGCAGCCTCAAAGGCGCGCAGGGCATTTAGGGGTGGCAGTCGGGATGGCATGCAGTGACCTATAGTTTATATTTTCTAATCTGTCACTTGAAAGCTTCTCGTTTGTCAGGACAGTGAATCAGGCAGATATTGCGGATCATAAGCTGTTATTGCAACAGATTTTCTAAAAGGATTTACGCCATGAACCCCTATGCATTCAGCAATCTCCTGCGTCCCACCGTAGCCGCTGACCATCGCGTGCTGGAAAACGCGCCGCACGGCGTAGGGCCTGGTTATTCGATGAGCCGCGCCATCTTCCGGGCGGTCTGCATGGTCGAGAACCTGTTGCCCGGATCAAGATAGGTCGCGCGCCAATTCAGGCGGCCAACTGGAAGCTGGCCAGTTTCTGGCGATAGCTGATGGCTTCGGCGACGTTCAGGCGGGTGACGGTGGTGTTACCATCGAGGTCTGCCAGGGTTCTGGCCAGCCGCAGCACCCGGTGATAGCCGCGCGCCGACAGGTTCATCGCGGTGGCGGCGTCCTGCAGCAAGGACAATCCATGGGTGTCCGGCCGGGCAACCTCTTCCAGCAATGTGCCATCCAGTTGTGCATTGGTGCGCAATCTCGGCTGGCCAAGAGTTTTGAACCGTTCAACCTGTATCGCGCGGGCACCTGCCACGCGGGCTGCAATATCCGCAGAGCCTTCGGCAGGCGGCGGCAGGGTAAGGTCGGAGGCGCGCACGGCTGCCAGTTCGATCTGGATGTCGATGCGATCCAGAAGCGGGCCTGAGATCCGCGCCTGGTAATCGGTGGCGCACTTCACACCGCGCCTGCAGACATGGCCGGGCTCACCGGCCATACCGCACTTGCACGGATTCATGGCGGCAATCAGCTGAAACCGCGCCGGATAGGTAATGTGATGATTGGC
>CAYRLR010000003.1:0-20849 GCA_964424975.1 uncultured Anderseniella sp. | reverse complement strand
GAGGTGTTGAACCACTGCTGGATGCAGGCGCCGGCACAGGCCTGGTTGGCGAGTGGCTGGGGATCATGGGGTACCCTCGTGTCGAGGCGTTGGATATCTCTGAAGGCATGCTAGCGGTTGCCAGAAAGAAGGCCATTTACAGTGCTGTCCATCAACTGGCGCTCGGCGGTCCGCTGCCATTTGCAGATGACGCGTATGCCGGGGTCATATCGGCAGGCGTCTTCACGACAGGACATGTCGGCGCACACGGCGTTGATGAACTGATCCGTATCTGCCGGCCAGGTGGCGTGATTGTGCTCACCGTAAAGGAAACGCTGTGGTCGGCAGACTTTGCCGACCATGTGTCCGGGTTGCAGGCTGGTGAGAAAGTGACACTGATAGAACAGACAGTCCCTTATGTTTCCATGCCGGGAGAGGCAGCCACCATTCCGAGCCGGGGCGTTGTGATACGGGTGTGTTGATCCCGCCCTGCCTGATTTTCGCTCGTTTGCCGCGACATTGACACTCGAAGTAAAGAATCATTCCACTCAGTGAAGATTCATTTGACTCTGCTTGGTGTGGAGTTCCAGACTTCGCAAGTTGACATAGCAAAGGTGCCGCTTGCATGGGTTGGTGGTGCTTGTCATGTGGGAGGAAGTTCAAATATGAGTATGGCGAAAATCGTTCGCGGCGCACTTGCGTCTTCATTGTTAACCGTTGCCTTGGCAACCTCAAGCATCCAGGTGCAGGCGGCAGGGCCTGAATCCAATGATCCGATCAAGATTGCGCTGTTCGACTGGACCAGTGTGAATCTGAATGCCAAGATTCTCGGCACAGTCCTTGAGAAGCTTGGTTACACGGTCGAATATCCAACCGGAGATTATCTGTCGAGCCTGTCCACCGGTCTGACCAATGGCGACCTGACGCTTGGCATGGAATATTGGGACACAACTGCCGGCGAAGCCATGAAGGCATCTGATGCAACCGGCCAGACCGAACGTCTTGGCGCGCTTGGCCCCAAGGCCAAGGAAGAATGGTGGTATCCCGAGTACATGAAGGAAAAATGCCCGGGACTGCCCAATTGGGAAGCGCTCAAGGATCCCAAGTGCGCAGAAGCATTTTCCACTGCCGAAACCGCTCCCAAAGGCCGTTATCTGGGCGGACCGGTAACATGGGAAGGCTTTGACGACGAACGCGTTGTATCGCTCGATCTGCCGTTCACGGTCGTGCATGCAGGCACCGATGGTGCGATGTTTGCCGAACTTGAATCCGCCTATCAGCGCAAGGCACCCATCATGCTGTGGATCTATTCACCACACTGGGCGCCTGCAAAGTACAAGGGCGAATGGGTCGAGTTTCCTGAATATACAGCCGAATGCTATACCGATCCCAAGTGGGGCATGAACACGGACATGGCGTATGATTGCGGCAAACCGTTTGGTGAAATCTGGAAATATGCGTGGGCAGGCATGAAGGACAAATGGCCGGTCGCCTACAAGGTTGCCAAGAGCTACCAGGTGTCTTCAGACGAACTCAATGCCATGAGCGGCGAGGTTGATCTCGACGGCAAGTCCATCGAGGATGTCGCAGCCGCCTGGGTCGATGCCAATGAAGCCAAGTGGAAGGCATGGGCCAACTGAGGCTAAACAACTGAACTGCTGCCCGGTCCGGTGAAATGCCGGATCGGGCAGCACTATTTGATCAGACGGCAACACAGGATATCATCGCATGGCACGTCATTCTCCAGACCAGCAGGGGAATACAGCTTCCAATGGAGATACGCATCGCCCGGTGAAACTGGCGTGCCGCAATGTCTGGAAGATATTCGGTTCCGGCGCGGACGAATTCATTGCTCAGCACGGCGGCAGCGCCAGCACGTCGGATCTGGAATCAGCCAACCTCATCGGGGCAGTTCGCGGCGCTGACCTTGAAGTGCGCCAGGGTGAGATTTTCATCATCATGGGGCTGTCGGGGTCCGGCAAGTCCACACTGGTGCGCTGCATGTCGCGGCTGATCGAGCCGACCTACGGCAAGGTGGAATTTGAAGGCAAGGACCTGCTGACCATTTCCACTGAAGAACTTATAGAAATGCGACGGCACCGTATGGGGATGGTGTTTCAGCACTTCGCACTGCTGCCGCATCTGTCGGTATTGAACAATATTGCCTTCCCGCTGGCGATCCAGGGCATGGACCGTACCAAGCGTGAAGCGCGCGCCCGCGAAATGATTGATCTCGTCGGTCTCGATGGCCGCGAACATTTCTATCCGCGTGAATTGTCCGGCGGTCAACAGCAGCGGGTCGGCATTGCGCGCAGTCTGGCTACCAATCCGGAAATCTGGTTCCTGGATGAACCGTTTTCTGCGCTTGATCCGTTGATACGGCGCGAGATGCAGGATGAATTGATCCGCCTGCAGGGGGTGTTGAAGAAGACGATCGTTTTCATCACCCACGACTTCGATGAAGCGATCCGCCTGGCAGATCGCATCGCCATCATGAAGGACGGCGAGATCATCCAGGTTGGGACACCGGAACAGCTGGTTACCAATCCGGCCACCGACTATGTCGCGGAATTTACCCGTGATGTGCAACGCGCCAAGGTCATGTCTGCCAGGAGCCTGATGCAGAAGCCCGGCAGGGCCAAGTGCGCCGGCTCAGTTGCACCGGATGCCAAGATTTCCAGTTTCTCAGCGGAAATTGTATCTGCCGGCAAACCGTTTTCTGTCGTCAACGGGGCAGGTACGCCCATTGGGGAGGTTCACCCGGAGGCAGTCATAGACCTGCTCGCCGGGATTGACCGGAGCACCGCAAGCTCGTGAGTATCTTGGCGCAAACCAGTCACCGCAGCGAAAGCCGGCCCCTCGGCAATTGGAGCCTGATCTGGATTGCCGCTCTGGCACTGGTGCTGGGGCTGCATTTTGCGCGTGACCTGCTGCCGGGCGCTGTTGAATACCCGTCCGCTGCTGTTATCCCGTTTGCAGACTGGATCAGCGCCATCATGACCTGGCTGAAGGTGAACCTGACCTGGTTCACCCGGTCGATCACAGCCGTGCTGGATGTACCCCTGAGCTTTGCGCTGAAATTGCTGGCGAAGGGCTTCAAGTTCGGATACGGCGCGGAAGCGTGGACATTGCCCCGGTTGTCCTGGGTCGGTGTCGTGATCGTGGCTTTTCTGGCGGGTCGTGCCGCCGGAGGTCTCCGGTTGGGCTTGCTGACCGGCGGTTGTTTTCTGTACGTCGCGCTGTTTGGCAAATGGACCAGCTCCATGCTGACACTCGGCCTGATAGGTATCGCCGTGCCGTTTTGTATCGTGACCGGCCTGTTTGCCGGCATATGGGCCTGGCGCAAGCCCTGGGCGGAGCGCTTCGTGATTTCACCGGCACTGGACCTGATGCAGACAATGCCGACCTTTGCCTACCTGATTCCGATGTTGCTGCTGTTTGGCAACTCGCCTGTTTCAGCCATGATTGCCACGGCCATTTTCGCGACACCACCCATGGTGCGCGCCACCATGCTGGGACTGTCCCGGATACCATCGGAAATTTCGGATTTCAGTGAAATGGCCGGGTGCACGGCGCGTCAGAAACTGTGGCGTGTACTGCTGCCGTCGGCGCGACCGACGCTGATGGTCGGAGTCAACCAGGTCATCATGCTGGCGCTCAACATGGTGATTATCTCATCCATGATCGGAGCAGGGGGCCTGGGCTATGATGTGCTGCTTGCCCTGCGCGCACTCAAGGTCGGCAATGCCATGGAGGCGGGCCTGGCTATTGTCGCAATCGCCATCGCGCTGGACCGGGTAAGCCAGGCGATGGCAGCCAAGCAGGCGCGCGGCCATGTGCATCGCGACCAGGACGTGCGCAGCCTGTACCAGCGCTATCCCAACCTGATACTGGCACTTGCCGCGCTGCTGGTAACCACGGTGTTGTCTCTTGCGATACCGGCATTTGCCAAGGTGCCTGCCGAAATCACCATCTCGACGGCCCGCGCCTGGAAAGATGCCGTCACCTGGGTGACGATAAACTGGTTTGATGCGATCGAGGCCTTCCGCGTCACGCTCATTCTCTTTGTACTGAACCCGCTTCGCGCCTTCTTCGAGGGCTTCCCGTGGGCAGGTGCGGTGTTCCTGCTGGGTTTGGCGGGGTTTCAGCTTGGCGGTTGGCGGCTGGCCGCGACAGTTGCCGTCCTGACCACGTTCTGTGCGGTAACCGGTCTGTGGGAAAAGACAATGGCCACCGTCTACCTGGTTGGTATTTCAGCTTTCATCGCCTGCCTCATCGGTATTCCAATGGGGCTTATGGCCTCGCGCAGCGACCGCTTCGACCGCTTCCTGACACCGGTGATCGATACGCTTCAGACCCTGCCGTCGTTCTGTTTCATCATTCCGGTGGTGATGTTGTTCCGCATCGGCGATGTGTCGGCGATGATTGCAACGGTCGCTTTCGCCGTGGTACCGGCCATCCGCTATACCAATCATGGCATTCGTCAGGTGCCGACAGCGCTGATCGAGGCGGCGAAGGTTTCAGGTTGCACAAAAACGCAAACCTTTTTCAGGGTGCAGTTGCCGGTTGCACTGCCGGAAGTCATGCTGGGCATCAACCAGACCATCCTGATGGCCCTGGCCATGATCATTATCTGCGCAATGATCGGCACCCGCGATCTTGGGCAGGAAGTGTTTATTGCCCTGTCCAAGGCCAATGCCGGCCGCGGTATTGTTGCCGGCCTTGCCATCGCCTTCATCGGCATTATTGCCGACCGCCTGTTCTATGCGTGGAGCGCGCGCACGCGCGCCAGGCTCGGGTGATCCAATGACCCAGATCGCGTCGCAGGAAGCTCGAATACAGGCATTGCCTATCTGGCAGGGAAGCGTTGACGTGGCGCCGCTGCATGGCGGCCTGAGCAACGAGAGTTTCGTTGTCACTGATGCAGGCGAGCGCTATGTGGTTCGCTTTGGCCGGGATTTTCCATTTCATCACGTCAGCCGCGACCGCGAGGTCATGGCGACGCGCGCTGCTCACGCGGCCGGTTTCGCCCCGGAACTGGTGCACGCCGAACCTGGCGTGATGGTGTCGCGGTTCATCGATGGCAAGACCTATGGCGAGGCCGACGTCCGCGACAATAGCGAGAAAATTGCCGGGCTTTTGCGCCGGTTTCACCAGACCATGCCTCCCCACATAAGTGGTGCAGGGTTCATTTTCTGGGTGTTCCACGTCATTCACGATTACGCCAAGACGCTTGCTGCAGGCGACAGCCGGATGAGGGGAGAGTTACCGCGTTATCTGCATCTGGCCGACGGGTTGGAAAAGGCGCAGGTGCCGATGCCCATCGTCTACGGCCATCATGATCTGTTGCCGGCCAATTTCATTGATGACGGCTCGCGCCTGTGGCTGATTGATTTCGAGTATGCAGGCTTCGGCACGGCCATGTTTGATCTGGCAGGCGCGACCTCGAATGCAGGCTTCGGACGCGGTCAGACCACAGAGTTTCTCACCTGCTATCTGGGTGAGTTGCCAACGCCGGAGTTTATGCAAAGCCATGCTGCCATGCAGTGCGCATCGCTGTTGCGCGAGGCCATGTGGAGCATGGTATCGGAGCTGCACCTGAATGCGCCCGGCGTCGATTATGTTGCCTACACGACCGAGAATCTCGAAAGGCTGGATCACAGTCTTGACGCCTATCAGACGGTTTATGGAAAGGTTTGACGATAAATGCCGGTTCCGACACATGCACAGATCGTGGTCATCGGAGGCGGTATTATCGGCTGTTCGACGGCCTATCATCTTGCCCGCGATCACAAGGCAGACGTGGTTCTGCTGGAGCAGGGCCAACTGACGTCCGGGTCCACCTGGCACGCAGCCGGACTGGTGGGGCAGTTGCGCTCTTCGGCCGCCATCACCCAGGTGTTGAAATACTCCGTCGATCTGTACAAGAACCTGAAGCAGGAGACCGGACTGGAAACCGGCTGGAAGATGACCGGGTGCCTGCGGCTCGCCTGCAATGAAGACCGCTGGACCGAGTACAAGCGCCTTGCCACCACCGCCGGCAGTTTCGGCATGGAGATGCACCTGATCTCGCCAGAAGAGGTCAAGAAGATGTGGCCGTTGATGCAGGTGGATGATCTGGTCGGTGCAAGCTGGCTGCCGACTGACGGCCAGGCCAGTCCGTCCGACATAACCCAGTCGCTCGCCAAGGGCGCGCGCATGCATGGAGCAAAGCTCATCGAGGGCGTGCGCGTCACCGGTTTTCAGATGGACGGCGACCGTATTACCGCCGTCGAGACGACTGATGGCACCATCCAGTGTGAAAAGGTCGTCAATTGCGGCGGGCAGTGGGCCCGCCAGATTGGCGCCATGGCTGGCATCAATGTGCCGCTGCAGCCAGTGAAGCACCAGTATATCATCACCGAAAAGATTGACGGACTGGCGTCAGATGCAGCCACTATTCGCGATCCCGACCGGTTTACCTATTACAAGGAGGAAGTCGGCGGTCTGGTCATGGGCGGCTATGAGCATAACCCCATTGCCTGGACCACCGGTGACGTGCCGGATGACTTCCAGTTCCAGTTGTTCGATGACGACTGGGAGCACTTCGAGCAGCACATGGAGCAAGCCGTGGAGCGCATGCCGGCGCTTGAGACAGCCGGTATCAAGCAGATGATAAACGGTCCGGAAAGCTTTACGCCCGATGGCAACTTCATTTTGGGAACCGCGCCCGAGTGCGCCAACATGTTTGTCGGCGCAGGCTTCAATGCGTTCGGCATTGCCTCCGGTGGCGGTGCTGGCT
The DNA here is from genome assembly GCA_964424975.1 of uncultured Anderseniella sp. Lineage (GTDB taxonomy): Bacteria > Pseudomonadota > Alphaproteobacteria > Rhizobiales > Aestuariivirgaceae > Anderseniella. Next base: position 14,089 of record CAYRLR010000003.1, on the reverse strand, counting down.
GGGTTTTGGCGCAATGGGTGGTGTCGGGCGAAGCGCCGATGGATCTGTGGGTGGTGGATATCTGCAGGTTCTCCGGCCTGCATCGGGATCGCGACTGGGTGTGCGAGCGCACCCTGGAAGCCTATGGCAAGCATTACACTGTCGGTTTCCCGCACGAGGAATATGCCTCCGGGCGTCCGCGTATCATTTCGCCATTGTATGAACGCCTGAAAGACCATCGTGCCGTCTTCGGGTCGAAGCTCGGATGGGAACGGCCCAACTGGTTTGCGCCGCAAGGCATGGAACAGCACGACATCTACTCGATGGGTCACCAGAACTGGTTTGCCCCGGTCGCAAGAGAACACGCGCTGGTGCGTGAAAGCGCCGGCATTTTCGACCAGTCGTCATTCGCCAAGTATGAACTTGCAGGGCCGGGTGCGGCTGCGGCGCTTGACTGGATCTGCGCCAACAATGTCACCAGGGGGCCGGGCCGGTTGACCTATACCCAGATGCTGAACTCTCGCGGCGGCATCGAGTGCGACCTGACCGTGGCGCAATTGGCCGATGACCGTTTTTATATCGTTACCGGTACCGGATTTCGCACCCACGATGCAGCCTGGATACGCGATCACCTGCCTGAAGGCTGCGCAGCGACCCTTGATGACATCACGGAACAATGGGGGACACTGTCGCTGATGGGGCCACGCTCGCGTGATGTGTTGTCGGCGGTCACCACCCATGACGTTTCGAACCAGGCGTTCCCGTTCGGCCATGTGCGCGAGATCGAGATTGCGGGACATTCCATCCGCGCCTTGCGTGTGACCTATGTCGGGGAACTGGGCTGGGAGCTGCATGTGCCTATTGACGCAACCGGCGAGGTGTTTGACGCACTGATGGCAGCGGGAACTGCGTTCGGGGTGCAGCCGGTTGGATATCGCGCGCTTGAATCATTGCGGCTTGAGAAAGGCTATCGCGCCTGGAGTTCCGACATCACGCCGAACGACACCCCGTTTGAAGCCGGTCTCGGCTGGGCAGTGAAGTTGAAGTCAGGGGCAGACTTCATGGGCAGGGCAGCGTGTGAGCGCGTGGCCAACCAGCGTCTGGCCAAGAAACTGGCCTGTTTCACTGTCGACGATGCAGGCGTGGTCTTGCTGGGCCGGGAAACCATCCTGCGCGACGGGCAGTTCGCCGGTTATCTGAGCAGCGGCGGGTTCGGTCACACGGTGGGCAAGCCCATTGGCCTTGGTTATGTCCGCAACCAGGACGGGGTTGATGATGACTGGCTGCGGCAGGGCAATTATGAACTGGTGGTGGCTACCGAGCATGTACCGGCGAAACTGCATCTCGACCCGCTGTATGATCCCGCGGCAAAGCGGGTGAAATCCTGAAGCGGTCCTGCCATGTCTGTCCGTCATGCGGGGGTAGCAACGGGACATCCGAACTCATGTTGCTATAAGGAACAGTCTTTTGCTAGCTTGGCTCTGGTTGCCTTGGCAAAGACGACCATCCGGCAACGTGGGTATCAGCAAAATGTCAAAGGCGCGAAGTATATTCCAGGGGAGGTTCGGGCGGATTGCATTGCTCGAGATGAACCGCTCCCTTGTCACGCATGCCCATCGTGCCTGCCATGTGCTTTTCAAGGCCGGTGGCTCCGACACTGAATTCAAGGTTCGTGGTCAAAGCTGCCATCTCACCGACCAGACTGCCGTTGTCGTCAATGCCTGGGAAGAGCATGCCTACACGCATTTCTGCAGCAGCGACGATTCACAAATCCTCGCACTCTATATAGATCCAACGTGGCTGGGCTCGGTTGACCGCCGTCTGATTGTTTCGGGTCATGCGGAGTTTTTTCCGTCCCCGAGTGTTGAGATTGGACGTTCCATCACAGAGCAAATCAGGCATCTCAGCGCAAGCATGACGTCGGTCGACGACGTGGATCGCGATCACATGGAAGGCGTGGTGTTTGATTTGATGGTGGGCGTTGCCGATGCTTTTTCCAATCGGAAGTCGCTGTCAACCGAGCACAACAAGATTCGCTCCGATGACTACCGTATCCGGCGTGCGATCAAATGGTTGCGCCACCGTGCCGGCCAGCCGCTTGATATCGAAGCCATGGCCCGCGAAGCAGGTCTGTCCAGATCTCATCTGTTTGAACGGTTCCGGAAGGTAACAGGTCTGACGCCGGCGATGTTTCTGAACACGTTGCGCATGGAAGCAGCCCACCCCATGCTTACCGATTATGATCGCCCGATCATTGATGTCGGCCTTGACCTGGGTTTTGAAGCACAGGGCAATTTTTCGAGATTTTTCAAGGAACATCAGGGCGTAACGCCATCAGAGTACCGACGTGTCACTCAACTTGTGGACTAAGCATAACCTGTATGCCTGCCTGACAAAATCGGACTGTGTGATAAGCATTCGGATGTCTTGATAAGTCTGCCTCCTTGCAAACAACTATCCCTCTTTCCCAACGCGGTATCGAATAACCGTGATTGGGAGGATCAATGGTGCTTCAACGCACGAAACCTGGTGACCATGATGGTGCGCCTGGGTCAGGCAGCGAGACGTTTGTCGGAAAACCGATCGAGCGGTTCGAAGACGCCGCGTTGCTGTGTGGCCAGGGCCAGTTCATGGATGATCTGGGCGTTCGTCCCGGCACTCTCCATGCCTCATTCGTCAGGTCCCCGCACCCTCATGCCCGTCTTGTAAACATTGATACGTCAGCCGCTCTGGCCGTTGACGGGGTTCATGCGGTGGTTACCGGCGAACAGATTGCACAGTTTACCAGGCCGTTCACCGTGGGCGTCAAGGCGCCGATGAAACACTGGTCACTGGCGGTCGACCGGGTACGTTACCAGGGTGAGCCTGTTGCGATAGTGCTCGCGGACACACCGTATATCGCTGAAGACGGGGTTGATCTGGTGAAGGTCGCCTATCAACCTTTGCCTGCGGTGGTGGACCCTCTCGATGCAATCATGGATAGCGCTCCGGTATTGCATGACGAAGTTGGCTCCAATGTCGTCGCAGACCGCCATTTCAGCTATGGAGACCCCGAAAAGGCCTTTGATGAAGCGGATCATCAATGTGAAATTTCCATACAGTATCCGCGCAACTCGGTGACCCCGATAGAGTGTTACGGTGTTGTGGCTGCCTACAATGTCGGTGACGACGCCTACGAAGCCACCTCGAATTTCCAGGGGCCATTTGCGCTGCAACCAGTGATGGCGCTTGCCCTCATGGTGCCGTCAAACCGGTTGCGTCTCAAATCACCACCTGCATCCGGAGGAAGCTTTGGTACCAAGCAGGGTATATTTCCCTATGTGGTTGCCTTGTGTGTCGCTAGCCGCATCGCCGGTCGGCCGGTGAAGTGGATTGAGGATCGCCTGGAGCACTTGAGCGCTGCGACATCGGCAACCAACCGGGTGACCACGCTCAAGGCGGCATATGATAGTTCCGGCCGGATTCAGGCGCTGCAATGGGACCAGATTGACGATTGCGGTGCCTACCTGCGCGCGCCCGAGCCGGCCACATTGTACCGCATGCACGGCAATATGACCGGGGCGTATGATATTCGTCACCTTGCCATACGTAACCGGAATGTTCTGACCAACAAGACGCCAAGTGGCCTGGTGCGCGGGTTTGGTGGTCCCCAGGTATATTTTGCCCTTGAGCGCCTGATGCACATGATCGCCAGGCGTCTGGGTCGCGATCCGCTGGACCTGATCGAGGTCAATCTCATCGCAGCGGACAAGTTTCCATATCGCACCGCATCCGGCGGGCTTTACGATGGTGGCAACTATCAGGCGGCGCTGCAGGCACTGCAGGACGCGGGCCATGTTGAGGAGCTGAAATCACGCCGCACCGAGGCCCGGGCCCAGGGCAAGCTCTACGGCATCGGGTGTGCGGCTGTGGTGGAACCCTCGATCTCCAATATGGGCTACATCACGACTGTTCTGACGGCCGAGGAACGCGACAGGGCTGGGCCCAAGGGTGGTGCGGTCGCAACCGGTACAGTGGGTGTCGACGCCCTTGGGGGTGTCAGCGTTCAGGTTGCATCAGTGCCGCAGGGGCAGGGCCACCGGACAGTTCTGGCGCAGGTTGTCGCCGATGTGTTCGGGTTGCAACCCGCACAGATCATTGTAACCACTGACCTCGATACAGGCCGCGATGCCTGGAGCGTGGCGAGTGGAAACTATTCGAGCCGTTTTTCCGGCGCTGTTGCCGGCACGGTTCACCTGGCAGCCGTGCGTTTGCGCGAGCGGATTGGTGAACTCGCAGCGGATGAATTCGGCTGCCCGGCAGGTGACATCCGGTTTGACGCGGGTACAGTGAGCGGTGCGGGCAAATCTGTTCCGTTCCGTCGTATCGCGGCAACATCCCATTGGGCCCAGTCCACCTTGCCGCAAGGCTCCAATCCTGTCTTGCGGGAAACGGCGTTCTGGTCACCGGATTGTCTGTCTCCACCCAATGCTGCGGATGAAATAAACTCCAGTGCCTGCCATGGCTTCGTGTTTGATATCTGTGGCGTTGAGATTTGCCGGCTCACCGGTCGCATGACAGTGGACAAGTACGTCAGTGTGCACGATGCCGGAACCCTGTTGAACCCGGCTCTCGCGGACGGACAGGTCCGGGGCGGGTTCTCGAATGCGCTGGGTGCGGCGGCATATGAACATTTCAGCTATGGGGCTGACGGCAGTTTCCGCTCAGGGACATTCGCCGACTATTCAGTGCCGACAGCTACCGAAGTTCCGAACATAGAAATCATTCACCTGTGCAATCCGTCTCCGGTAACGCCGCTGGGGGCCAAGGGGATTGGCGAAGGCAATTGCATGTCCACGCCGGTTAGCCTGGCAAATGCAGTTGCCGACGCACTTGACGTGGAAGATGTCGTCCTGCCTTTGACGCCACCGCGCGTGCTTGATCTGCTCGACACCGAAGAACCGGCAAGACCTGCTGTTCGACAAATGCGACAGACAACGCCGCGGTTGAGCCGCGACGATTTTGCAGTGTCCGGCGAAGGCTCGACATTTGTACCCGCGCTGCCTCAACAGGTCTGGGCCAGCTTGCTGGACGTGGATGCACTCAAGGCAGTGGTGCCGGGTTGCAAGAATCTTGCAGAGACCTCGCCGCACACATTCGAGGGGAAAATCGAACTCGGTGTCGGTATTGTAAAGGGCCTGTTTGACGCTGATGTGCGGCTTTTCGATCTTGAAACGCATCGCAGCTTGCGGCTGGCAGGAGAAGCAAACGGCGCTCTGGGGACAAGTGGCGGTGAGGGTATCGTAACGCTTGCTGCAGAAGGCACCGGCACGCGGATCAGTTATGTCTATGGGCTTGATCTGTCGGGCAAGGTCGCGGCAATCGGCGGAAGAATGATCAAGGGTGCAGCCCGCATTCTGATCGCCGAGTTCTTCAAACGTCTTGCGGTTCATGCAGCACCTGAAACTGAAGCCGCCGGCAGGCCGGCTGCAGCCGAAAACAGCTTGTTCAGCCGATTTGGTGCAGCCATTGCCAGACTGCTGGGCATCTTTGGGAGAAAACGCTCATGAAGCCGCCTCTGTTTGATTATGTCCGACCGGCCTCGTTTGCCGAGGCAGCCAGTATTGTTGGCGAACGCGGCAACACCGCCCGTATTCTGGCCGGCGGGCAGTCGCTGGTCGCCATGCTCAATATGCGCGTCGCCAGACCGCAACTGCTCGTTGATATTTCACGGCTCGACGATGCAAACTACATCCGTGTCTGTGACGACCATGTTGCGATCGGCTGTGCAACGAGCCAGCGTGACCTCGAGCACTGGCCATCGCTTGCGGCAGAACTGCCACTGGTGGCACAGGCGCTACCCTGGGTCGGACACGAACAAACACGTTCAAGCGGCACTGTGTGCGGGTCAATTGCCCATGCCGACCCGTCCAGTGAATTGCCGCTGTGCCTGTCAGTGATGAACGGTTCAGTGGTTGTGTCGTCGCTGGGCCAACGCCGCATTATTCCTGCCCGCAGCTTCTTTACAGGCATGCTTCAAACGGCATGTGCCGATCACGAAGTCATCGAGGAAGTTCGCTTTTCCCGCGCTGATGGAGCCAGCGGTACCGGGTTTCGCGAAGTAGCCATGCGCCACGGTGATTTTGCGATTGTGGCTATCGCTGTAATGGCCCGAAGCGATGGCCTCACTATTGGCGTCGGTGGTGCAACGGATCGGCCCGAGACCTGCGACTGGCCAGTGCTGGAAGGCAGTGCCCTGACAGACGCATTGAATGATTGGGCGTGGTCGCTGGACTGCCAGGACGATCTTCATGCCACGGCATCCTATCGAAGAAAACTGATCCGCAGTCTCGGCAAGCTCACAGTAGAGGAGGCGATGAAATGCAGGTCATGAACTCGTCCACAAAGCATCGCGTGCGCATCACATTGAATGGTGTTCAATGCAGCGGGTTCGCCGAACCGCGCACATTGCTAAGCGATTTTTTGCGGCACGAACTTGGCGCAACCGGCACGCATGTCGGCTGCGAGCACGGCGTGTGTGGTGCCTGCACTATACAACTGGATGGCGTGCCGGTCCGCGCCTGTCTCAAATTGGCTGTTCAGGTCGACGGGCGCGACATCAAAACCGTTGAGGGTCTTGCGACCGGCTCGCAGATGAACGAACTGCAACTGGCGTTCCGCAAACATCACGCACTTCAATGCGGATTCTGTACGGCAGGCATTTTGATGTCGCTTGATGCATTTCTGGCCGCCACGCCCGGCGCCACCGAACAGCAGATACGTGAAACGCTGTCCGGGCACATATGCCGATGCACCGGCTACACCGGCATTATCGATGCTGCAGTGGAAGCGGCGGCAGCCATCAGTTCAACCAACCCACAATCTGTAGAGGTATGAAACGTGTTTGATGTCGGACGAACACTGCTTGCGGCCACTGCACGCAATCGCGATGCCATCGCTCTGATCGATGGCGACAGGCGGATGACCTATGGTGAGTTGCTGGATGCAGCCCTGCGAACCGTAACCTGTCTCGACAAGCTTGGTATCCACAAGGGTGATCACATGCTGGTGGTCATGCAGAACCGCGCCGAGATGGCAATTCTGCACTGGGCAGCGCAACTGGCAGCCGTGGTGATCACCCCGGTGAACTGGCGTGCAAATGCTGCTGAACTGGCGTATTTCCTGGAAAATTCCGGCGCCAGGGCCATTGTCTTTGAACCAGTCTCGCAAGACGCGGTCGCTCAATGTGAACTGGCAACAGGTTTGCCTCGCATCAGTGTGGGTGGGGCCGAAGGCGGAACTGTTTCATTTGAAGACGTGTGGCAACACTCGCCCGCGTCCGATACGCCGCGCGCAAGCGCCAGTGACGTTTCACTCATGCTATACACATCCGGCACCACCGGGCAGGGCAAGGGGGTGCCGCGCCGCCATCATGCCGAGCGCGCGGCTGCTATCGCTCATGTGGCGCAGAATGCCTATCTCATGGGTGAAATAACACTTGGAGTGATGCCGCTCTATCACACCATGGGCGTGCGTTCATTGCTTGCCATGGCGACGATCAATGGCGTTTTCGTGTGTCTGCCAAGGTTCAATGCCGCCAAGGCGTTGCAGCTTATAAGACAAGAGGGCGTCACAACGCTCTACCTGGTGCCGACACTCTACCACGACCTGCTGTACCACCCTGACTTTGCCAAAACCGATACCACCAGCGTGCGCAAGCTGGGATTTGCGGGTGCGGCAATGACCGATGGTTTGCTCAAGCGGCTGAATGAAGCATTTGCGCCGGGTCTGTTCGTCAACCACTACGGATCATCGGAAGTCTATACGTTTACAATTGAACAGAATGCGGCAGGCAAGCCCGGCAGTGCGGGAAAAGCCGGCCTCAACACCGAGATACGCGTTGTCGCCATCGGATCCAGCAATCCGGATGAGACTGTCGACCCGGGCACAGAGGGTCAGGTGATCGCAACGCTGGCGGGTGATGAAGCCTTCGAAGGGTATTGGCGACGTCCGGATGCGGATGCCAAGTCTCTGCATGACGGCTGGTACTTCACCGGTGATATCGGATTCTTTGATGCTGATGGCGACCTGTTCGTTACCGGCCGTGTTGACGACATGATCATCACCGGAGGCGAAAATGTGCTCCCCGCCGAGATTGAATCTGTGCTTTCGCTGCATCCGGCAGTTGCCGAAGTCGCAGTGGTTGGCCTGCCTCATGAACGTTGGGGCCAGCAGGTAACGGCTTTTGTCAAACGCGACACGTCGGTCTCCGAAGAAGATCTCAACCAATGGTGCCGGCAGTCGAGTCTGGCCAATTTCAAGCGCCCGCGGGCCTATATCTTCGCAGAGGCTATCCCGAAATCTCCCGTCGGGAAAATCCTGCGCCGCGAGCTTGTCGCGGGCCGATATGACATTGAGCAGGACATGTCGGCTCCATCTGACACACCAGCTTCACCAACTCATTCAGCTGTTGACATGGAGAATTCCAAATGACTGCGTATCCCCTCAATCCAAATGACCCGTTTGCCGATCTCGACGGCTTTACGGTTTCCATAGATGCGGACAAACAGCGCGCTGATGTCGTGCTGGGCCGGCCGCCTTACAACGTCATCTCGATGCCGCAACGCGATCAGCTTCGTGCTGCCTTCGAGATACTGGACGCAGATGACCGGGTCCGCATCATTGTCCTGCGGTCCGAGGGCAAACACTTCTCATCGGGCGGCAACATTCGCGGTTTCCTGGAGGCCAGCCCTGAGCATGTATCGAAGCTGGCATGGAACATAGCCGCGCCGCAACGCTGCTCGAAACCGGTCATTGTTGCCAATCGCGGTTATTGTTTCGGTGTCGGATTTGAGATTTCGCTGGCCTGCGATTTCCGTATCGCCTCGCAAACAACACTATACGCGCTGCCCGAACAGAAACTCGGCCAGATACCGGGATCAGGTGGTTCTGCGCGGCTGCAGAAGATGATCGGCATCACCCGCACCAAGGACATCGTAATGCGGTCCCGCCGGATTACCGGCGACCAGGCGTTCAACTGGGGCGTGGCGACGGAGTGTGTTGCTGACGATCAGCTCGAATCCACTACCGACGCGCTGGTTGAAGAATTGTTGTCGTTCTCCCCACTCGCCCAGCGGACGGCAAAAAAACTGCTCAACGATACCGAAGATGCCCTGTTGGCCACGGCAATTGAACTTGAGGGTCACTGTTACAGCCGCCTGCGCTCATCAGATGATTTCCAGGAGGGCGTGGAGGCTTTTCACGACAAGCGCGAGCCTTTGTTCAAAGGCTCATGAATTCAAATCTGAAACTGAAATCGACTAACTAAAACCAGGAGGAAACAATGAAAAAATCGAAAATTACCAAACAGTTTGCAGGCGGTTTGTTCGCCGCTGCGGCACTGGCTGCGGTGCAGATATCGGCAGCCCAGGCTGCTGACCCCGTCAAGATTGGGGTGCTGACACCATTGTCGGGAACTTATACCGGCATTGGCCAACAGGTTAAATGGGGGCTGGAACTTGCAGCAAAGGAAATCAACGCTTCGGGAGGCATATTGGGCCGGCAAGTCGAGCTGATTTACGAAGACAGCGAGGCAAACCCTGCGGTTGCCGCTCAAAAGGCCGAGAAGCTTTTCCAGGTGGAGAAAGTCGACTTTCTCACCGGCACCGTGAATTCAGGTGCGACTCTGGCCGTGGGGCAGGTGGCAGAACGAAACAACACCCTGATGGCCACAACCGTGTCTTTCTCAGATGCCATCACCGGCGCCAAGTGCTCACCCAACGTGTTCCGCGTCAATGCGCCTGCCGGCATGCAGGCCAATGCGCTTGCCAGTTGGCTCGGGTCGGCAAAATCAAAACCGAAAACCTTCTACCTGGGCCCGGACTATGAAATGGGCCGATCAACGGTTGCCGCTTTCAAACAGCGTGCCGAAGAAAAAGGTGCTGAAAGTATCGGAGAGGTTTTTGCCCCTCTCGGCGCCAAGGATTATTCGCAATATTTCGGCAAGCTGCGGGCGGCGCGTCCGGAGGTGCTCTACACGTCAGTGGCCGGTAACGACACGGTACGCCTGATGACGCAGTTGCAGGAGTACGGCCTTCTCAAGAAGATGCAGATTGTCGGCGCTTCAGGCACCATCACCTCGCAGAACATCAAGGCGATTGGTGATGCAGCTGAAGGTTATGTAACCGGAGTTGGTTATTCGGCACTGATCGACACGCCTGAGAACAAGGATTTTGTCGCCAAGTTCAATGCGGCAAACAAGGCTGATCCGGACCTGTATGGAGCTGACAGTTACGGCCTGCTTTACTTCTTCAAGGCAGCCGCGGAAAAGGCCAAAAAGATAGACACCGATAGCCTGCGCACCGCCATGCGCGGTGTCAGCTGGATGACCCCGCAAGGTGAAAAGACCATGCGGGCAGGCGATCATCAGGCGATCATGCCAATGTATGCCGTGACGGTGAAGGGTGGAGAATTCAACATTCACTCAAAGGTCGAGGCTGACAAGGCGATCGGTCCGGACACCTGTGAGCGGTTCTAGAAAACCCGCGAACTGAACCCGAAGAGCGGTTTTGCATGTCTTCCATGACTGCAGAACCGCTCACTTTCCACTTAACCTGAAATCGAGGATTGCAGATGGACTATTTGCAGTTTGTGCTCGCGCCACAAATGCTCAACGGCTTGTCCTTTGGCCTGGCAGTGATCCTGATGGCACTTGGGCTTACAATAATTTTCGGCCTGCTTGACGTCATCAACATGGCGCATGGCGAGTTCTATGCCATAGGAGCCTATGTCGGTTTTGTGCTGCTGGGCATGGGCCTCAATTTCTGGCTGGTTGTTGCGCTGGTGCCCATTTTGATGTTGCCGCTCGGGTATATCACCGAGCGCTTTCTGGTGCGCAGGGTATTTCATTCCGCTGATCGGCACACATTGACCTTGCTGCTCACGCTGGGGCTTTCGATGATCCTGATGGACGTCCTGAAGATCACTTTCGGGCCCAATACCGTCAAACCGGCAATTCCGGTAAGTGGTGGAATTGAAGTGTTTGATGTTTTTCTGCCGGCCTATCGCATGTTGTTGATAGCTTTCGGCGCGGCGGTCATAGCCGCAGTCTACATTCTGATCTACCGCACATCCATCGGTGCCATTATCCGAGCAGCCGCTTTCGACAAGGACATGGCCTCTTCACTCGGGGTGCGGGTTTCGCGGGTCTATTCCATGACCTTTGCTGTCGGCGTCGCGCTTGCCGGGCTGTCCGGCATTCTGCTGGCTCCGGTTTTCTCGGTTTTTCCGACCATGGGGCATGATTTCATCATTCTCGCATTTACGGTCGTCATCGTCGGCGGCATGGGCTCCATCAAGGGTGCTGTTCTTGCCGGCTTGCTGCTGACACAGGTACAGGCGGTTGCCAGCCTCATCGTCAGTCCGGTGTGGACTGACCCGATCCTGTTCGGAATCATGGTGCTGGTTCTGATGCTTCGCCCGCAAGGATTGTTCGGGAGGCTGGGATATGCCTGATCCAATGGTTGCTGCAGAGGCCACCCAAGGGGCTGTAAGCGCGCGCGGAGCACACCTCAGCCTGTCAAGAGTTGCGATTGAACGTGAAAATGACGAGCAACGGGTCGTTGGCCGTCTGGCTGCCGTGTTTTTTCTCGCAGCGTTGCTGTTTGCAATTTACGGCTGGCTACAGGGCGACACGTTTTTTCTGAGGCTTGGTACAGAAGCTCTCATCTATGCAGGCCTTGCGCTCAGTGTCGATCTGTTGCTCGGCTATGGCGGGCTTCTCAGTCTTGGCCATGCCCAGTTTTTTGGCCTCGGCGCCTATGTTTCGGCCCTGATCCTGAAGGATGTGGCTCCATCATTCTGGCTTGCCCTGGCTGGTGGAACCCTGGTTGGATTGCTGGCAGGAGTTGTAGGTGGCATCATAGCGATACGCGCACGCGGGGTGTATTTTGCCCTGATTACCTTTGGCATGGCTCAAGTCGTCGCCAAGATCATTTATAACACGCAGGAGCTTGGTGCGTCTGACGGGATCATAGGAATTCCCATTGTCCCGATCAGGTTGGGAATAGCAGATATCATGTCGGATGATCCGTTCAGTTTTTTCATACTTGTTCTGGTCATCATCGCGGCAATATACGTGTTCCTCAGCTATGCCACACGCACCCCTTATGGGCGCGTTCTGTCGGCCATTCGCGTCAATGAGGGCCGCTTGCCGTTTCTGGGTTATTCCCCGGCGTATACCAAGCTGGGGGCATTTGTCATAAGCAGCATGATTGCCGGCCTGTGCGGCAGTCTCTATCCGATGTTGCGCGGTTTTGTGTCTCCCGAACTGATGTATTTCGAAGTCTCCACCAACGCGGTAATTGCGGTGGTCATTGGCGGTGCCGGTACACTGGTCGGTCCGCTGTACGGGGCGATGGCGCTGGTGTTCGGAAAAAGCGTGGTCGGCAGCTACACGGAACATCATCTCATTGTTATCGGGGTGTTTTTCATGGCTTCAGTGATCTTTCTGCCGCAAGGGTTTGCCGGGTTTATCAAAGATCGCTTTATCGGCAGTCAGGATGATCGCTCATGATCGATGCTCCCATCATATCAACCCGGAACCTGTCCGTCAGTTTTGGCGGACTGAAGGCGGTGGACGATGTTACTCTCGATATAGAGCGCGGCCGGATAACCTCCGTGATAGGGCCGAATGGAGCAGGCAAGAGTACGCTTTTCAACCTGGTATCGGGTGCTCTCGCTCCTTCGAGTGGCAGGATTGTGCTTGAAGGGGCCGACGTCACGGGCCTGCCAACCCGCAAGCTTCAGGCAAGAGGACTGGCTCGCTCGTTCCAGATTACCAACCTGTTTCCCGGCAGCACTGTGTTTGAAAACCTGCGTCTTGCAGCGCACATCCTGGAACCGGGGCTTCGGGGGTTTCTGCCGGTCTCAAGCAGTCCCTCGACACTTGCCCGTGTTGAAAGCCTTCTATCCCAGTTTGACCTGGAAAGCGTAGCGGGCGACAGGGCCGGACATCTGTCACATGGTGAACAAAGGCGCCTTGAAATTGCTGTGGCACTGGCGTGCGAACCGAAAATACTGATGCTCGACGAACCCACACAAGGCATGTCGCACGTGGATACGCAGGAGACATCAGCGCTAATACGAAAGCTCGCTGAAAGCCTCACCGTGGTTATCGTGGAACACGACATTGATCTTGTTATGGACCTGTCCGATTGTGTCGTCGTACTGGCCCAGGGGCGTGTTCTCGCACAAGGCACACCAGCACAGATCAAAGGCAATGTTGAAGTTCAGACAGCCTATCTCGGAGGGCACTAGGATGCTTGCTTTAACGGACGTGCATGCCCACTACGGTCAAAGCCATGTACTGCAGGGAATTACCTTCGAGGTTGGCGCAGGACAGGTCATCGGCCTGTTCGGACGAAACGGTGTCGGCAAGACCACCACCCTTCGTACAATTGCAGGCTGGCAGTCGCCCACTTCAGGTAAAATTGTTTTCGACGGGCAGCGTATTGATGGCGTTGCACCTGATGCCATCTCACGGTTAGGCGTTGGGTTCATCCCGGAAGACAGGCGCATTTTCCCCGGTCTCAGCGTCGATGAAAACATGCGTCTGGGGCTCTTGCAGGCTCCTGGCCGCAAACGATCGGAAATGCGCGAAGCCGTCGACAAGGCCTATCAGAAATTCCCCCGGCTTTATGAACGCAGAGCGCAAATGGGCACGACCCTGTCCGGTGGCGAGCAGCAAATGCTGGCAATTGCACGTGTGCTTGTCGGTGCACCCAAGCTGGTCCTGATTGACGAGCCGACCGAGGGGTTGGCACCGCAGATTGTTGATGAAATATTCCTGATCATCAACGAACTGAAGTCGGAAGGGCTTACCATTGTTCTGGTTGAGCAGAACATAAACTGGGCGCTGCAACTTGCAGATCAGATAGCGGCAATTGAACGTGGTTGCGTTGTTTTCAGTGGTCTTGGAAAAAATGAAGCAGATCGCAAAACTCTGCTGGAACGTATTTCGGTGTGACGATGGCATAATACTGTTGTCAATCGCATCAGTTTCTTTGTGCAGCTTTCGCTGGCAATTGGCATAAATGGCGAGTAACATATTCACAAAATTATATGTTTGGAG
>CAYRLR010000002.1:0-23499 GCA_964424975.1 uncultured Anderseniella sp. | reverse complement strand
CGCTGACACCGGATGATCTGCTGAAATTCATTTCCTCGTGTGGCCATGAACCCCGGATCGTCACGCTGTATGACTGAAACACTATCCGGTGACAGCCGGTTTGATTTGCAAAATGCGGGTCGCGAGACCATGTTAACGACATCATCTTCAAGACGGCACCCAGGAAGGCCAAAATGACAAACCAGACATTCTCGATGGGAACATCCTTCAATGCCGGCGGCACCGCGACCGTTGCGCAAACCACACCGTCGGCCAGCCAGATCGTCAAGGATTCGAATACCGCGAACTTCATGAGCGATGTCATCGAGGCGTCGAAATCCGTTCCGGTGCTGGTGGATTTCTGGGCGCCCTGGTGCGGCCCGTGCAAACAGCTTGGTCCCTTGCTGGAAAAGATCGTGACCGAGGCCGGCGGCAAGATACATCTCGTCAAGGTCGACATTGATGCCAATCAGCAACTGGCGCAGCAGATGCGCATCCAGTCGATTCCCGCCGTGTTTGCCTTTGCCGACGGGCAGCCTGTCGACGGTTTCATGGGTGCGCTGCCTGAATCGGAACTCAGGGCCTTTGTGGAAAAGGTCCTCTCCAGCTATGGTGGTCAGGCTGAACAGGTCGAACAGTTGCTGACAGCCGCAGAGGCCGCGATGGAAACGGATACCGCACAGGCCTTGCAGATGTTCGGGCAGGTCGCGCAACTGGAACCGGAAAACGGTCGGGCCATTGCCGGGATGGTCAAGGCCCATATTGCTGCAGACGATCTCGACAGTGCGCGCGAGTTGCTGGCGGTCATCCCGCCGGCTTTGGTGAACGACAGTCATGTTTCAGGGGCGCTTGCCGCTCTCACCGTGGCTGAAACCCCGGTTGACGATGGCGAGATCGCCCGGTTGGGTGAAGCCGTGAGCGCCGATGAATCCGATTACCAGTCACGCCTCGACCTGTCGGTCGCGTTGAACGCGGCAGGCCAGGGAGAAGCCGCGCTGGATCATTTGATGTGGCTGATCGAAAAAGACAGGGCATGGAATGACGATGCGGCACGGAAACAACTGCTGCTGTTCTTTGAAGCCTGGGGGCCCACCCACGAATTGACCCTTTCAGGCCGCAGGCGTCTATCTTCGATCTTGTTTGCCTGAACGATCTGTTGCAAAGGGGGATGCTTATGAAGACCAATGACGAGCGCTATCAGTCAACCGCGGATCTGCCCGGGATGCTGCCCATATTCCCTTTGCCGGGAGCATTGTTGCTGCCCGGTGGAGACCTGCCATTGAACATATTCGAGCCCAAGTACCTGCAAATGGTCGCTACCGCCCTTTCCGGCGACCGGCTCATTGGCATGATTCAACCCCGCAACATGGAAACCGAAGGCGATCTGGATAGCGCCGGCTGTTTGCCAAAATCCGAACTGTACGAGGTCGGATGTGCAGGCAGGATTACCTCTTTCATGGAAGTCGAGAACAATCAGGTGCAAATTGTCCTGTCGGGTATTTGCCGGTTCAAGATTGCCGAAGAGGCCGCATCCAGTCAGCCGTTTCGCATGGTGCGGCCTGACTATACTGACTTCCTCATTGATCTGGTCGACGAGAATGAAACCATAGGCGAGGATCGCGAGCGCCTCCTCGCCAGTCTCAGGCGGTTCCTGGAAGCCCGGTCGATGCAGGTTGACTGGGACGAAATCCACGGCGTTCCCACGTCCACACTGATCAATACGCTGTCCATGATTGGCTCATTCACCGCCGGCGAAAAACAGGCCTTGCTGGAAGCACCCGATCTCAGGCAGCGCACCAGGACGCTTATGGCCCTGGCCGACATGTCAACCGGATCCGGTGACGGCGGGCAGGTGGTGCAATGACGGATTCCTCCGGCGCTTCACATCACGACGATCCGGACAACAGCCGCCGGACATACCGGCGCGCCAGCGCGCAGCTGCTTGAGATGCTGGTGTGCCCGGTAACCCATACGACACTGAAGTATGACGTTGAAACGCAGGAGCTTGTGTCAAAGCGCGCGCGTCTCGCCTATCCGATCCGGGATGGCATTCCGATCATGCTGGTGGAAGAGGCCCGGATTCTGGATGACTGACACCGCGAGCAACAGCCAACCCGTCTGGGTTGAGGAAATTCGCCTCACTGGGTCCGGCCGGTCGCTGGATGTTACGTTTGAGGCCGGTGAGACACACAAGCTGTCGGCCGAGTATCTGCGGGTGGAAAGCCCCAGTGCTGAAGTTCAGGGGCACGGCAAGGATCAGAAAATCTGCGTTGCCGGCAAGGCCGGTGTGGCAATCATCAAGATCGACCCGGTTGGCAACTATGCCGTGCGCCTGACTTTCGACGACATGCATTCAACCGGTATTTTCAGCTGGGACTACCTGTTGAAACTGGGGCGCAATCACGAGGTGATCTGGTCTGCCTACCTGGCGCGACTTGAAGCTGAAGGCAAATCCCGGACGTAAACTTTACATCGCAACCTGAACAAGCCGTGCCGGTTCAGCCGGTGGCGCGTGCCTTTGCTGTTAATCCGCCTCGCCGCGCATCAGGCGGGGTTGCTTGCCGGATGTTCCGGCAGCCTGAGCCATGAAAAACGCCTTCAGTGGCGGCAATTTGTCGACCAGTTTCAGCCCTGCCTGGCGGACCGTTGCTACCGGCAGTGCGGCATTTGAAAACAATCGGTTCAGACCATCGCACGCGGCTGCAACCATGACTGTGTCGGCGCGCCGCCACTCTTCATAAGCCTTCAGACAGCTTTGGCCGCCAAGATCGAGTCCGCGCCTGACCTGGTCGCTCAACACATCGCTCAAGGCTGCAATGTCTCGCAATCCGAGGTTGAAACCCAGGCCCGCAATGGGGTGTATGACATGCGCAGCGTCACCGATCAAAGCCAGCCTTGGTCCAATAAACGTGTTGGCAATCTGCACGGACAATGGCCAGGATGCATATTTCCCGGCCAGGCTTACCTGCCCGAGATGACTGCCGAACCTGAGGCGGAACTCATTCAGAAATTCCTGCTCGGGCAGCTGCATCAGCTGCTCAGCCAGCCTGGTTTGTTCTGTCCACACGATGGATGACCTGTTGCCCGTCAATGGCAAGATGGCAAACGGTCCGGCTTCGCGGAAATGCTCTTCCGCGCGGCCGTGATGGGGTAGCTCGTGTTCTACCGTCATGGCGATACCGGACTGATCATAGTCCCAGCGGACCGTATCAATGTTGGCGGCCTGGCGGGCTTTCGAATTTCGCCCGTCGGCAGCGATTATGAGAGGTGCCGTGAACGTACGTCCGTCGGTTGTCGTGACGGATGCCGGAGATGAACCGAAATCAAATGTCTCAACTGCGCTGTTACCGATGAAGGTAATTGCCGCAGTTTGCTGAACCCGTTCAGCCAGGGCAGAAATCAGGATCGGGTTCTCGACCATCCAGGCGGACGCCGAACCGGTATCTGCCGTGTCCAGAAAACTCAGCAATGCCGGGCGCTCACCGGTGGGATTTTCGCTGTCGGTTACAATGATTTTCTCAAAGGCCTGGGCGTGGTCGGCAATCAGGTCCCACACACCCAGCGTTTGCAGCATCGTACGGGAGCTGTGTGTTATGGCCGAGCCGCGCGGGTCGGCGGCGGTCGTTCTGCGGTCAAGTTCAGGACCGGCATCCACGATCAGGGTGCGCAAGGGTATGGACAAATAATCCCCTGACAGGGCAAGACCACAAGTCAGACCGGCAAGACCGCCGCCGATAATAATCGCGTCATATGGCTGCTGTGATTTCACGGTAAGCCTTTTCAGCCGTTTGCGGCTCTGTGGAAAGAATGTTGAATGTCCGAATACGATGAAGTGGTTGCCAGTTTCAATCTTGAACAGCTGGATAACAACCGGTTCCGTAGCCGCAGCCCGCAATTTGGATGGCGGCGTATATATGGCGGGCTGTTGTTGGCTCATGCGTTGCGAGCCGCGCAACTGACGATACCCGACCCGGACCGTGTCCCGCATTCACTGCACGGCTATTTCCTGCGACCGGGCCTGATCGATGAACCGCTGGAATTATCGGTAGAGCGTTTGCTGGACGGCCGCTCCATCGCCAATCGCAGGGTCACTGTGATGCAGGGCAGCAAACCGGTGTTTTGCCTGCAGGCCTCATTTCGTGTCGCTGGATCCGGTCTGGTCCATGAAACGGCAATGCCGGCTGCAGACCCGCCGGAAACCCTGCCTGTTGAGGCAGAAATTGCAGCGCTTCATGCCGCCGTACTGCCTGCAGGTGCACAAACCTACCTGGCGCGGGAAAAGGTTTTCGAACTTCGCCCCGTCGATCATGAGCTTTTTGTGCAGCCCCACCCTGAACGTCCTGATGACTGTCTGACATGGGCAAAACTGCGATCTGTTCAAGCCCCGTCTGTCGGGATATCATGGATATTGCTGGCCTATCTGTCTGACATGACGGTTCTGAATGGCAGCCTGCATCCGCACGGGCGCAATTTTTTTGATGCCGACATTTCCATGGCGAGCCTTGATCATGCCCTGTGGATTCACAATCAGCCGGATTTTTCCGACTGGCTGCTGATGAGCCATGAAGCAATGGGTAATGAGTCCGGCATGGGGTTGGGCAGGGTCAGCCTTTTCAACCGGTCAGGCACTCTGGTTGCCAGTGTCGTGCAACAGGGACTCATCAAAACCAAAAACGCCTAATAATTATGCAAACTTGAAACATTGCATAGTTTTTAATCACTATGATTTTCCTGAAATCTGAATGGTTTAATTTTTAACAAGTTTATTCAATGTCTTACAGGAAATTTGCTGTTTGGCACGGCACTTGAAATGCATACCCGTGACGCTGTCGATTTGAGTCTCGCAGCGATAGGCAACATGGGAGATGCAAATGAAATACATCATCTCGATCATCAAGCCTCACCGTCTGGAAGAAGTGCGCACAGCACTGTCTGCCATTGGCGTTGAGGGTATGACCGTGAGTGAGGTCAAGGGGCACGGGCGCCAGAAAGGTCACACGGAAATCTACCGTGGGGCCGAGTACGAGGTGTCTTACCTGCCCAAAATCAAACTCGAACTTGCACTTGAAAACAAGCTTGCAGCCAAGGCTGTGGAAGCCATTACCGAGGCAGGTCGTACCGGCCAGATCGGTGACGGCAAGATATTCGTTCTGAATCTGGACAGTGCGGTGCGCATACGCACCGGCGAGTCCGGCGAAGAAGCATTGTGAGGGCAACAGACATGAAGCTTTATCAAAAATTCACACTGGCGGGAATGTTGGCGTTCGCTTCCATCGCAGGCAGTGACCCGGCATTTGCGCAAGCCAGTACAGTAGCCCCGGCCGATACGCAGTACATCCTGTCATCGCTGCTGTTTCTCATGGGCGGTTTTCTGGTCATGTTCATGGCGGCTGGTTTCGCCATGCTCGAGGCCGGTCTGGTGCGGTCGAAAAACGTATCCATGCAATGCCTGAAAAACATCGCCCTGTACTCGGTCGCCGGCCTGATGTTCTGGGTGATCGGCTACAACCTGATGTACGATGGCGTCATTGCTGACACCGGCTGGATGGGAACTCCGACACCGAAAGTGATCCCGCCAACCGACGCGGATCCTGGTAGTTATGCTGCCGGTTCCGACTGGTTCTTCCAGATGGTGTTCTGCGCAGCCACCGCTTCAATTGTGTCCGGCACGGTTGCCGAACGCATCAAGTTCTGGCCGTTCATCATTTTCACCGCCATTCTGACCGGGGTCATCTATCCGATCCAGGGCAGCTGGGAATGGGGTGCGGGTTGGCTCAACGGCATCGGTTTTTCCGACTTTGCCGGGTCTACACTGGTACACTCCACCGGTGGATGGGCAGCACTTGCAGGCGCCATCATTCTGGGCGCACGTGCCGGCAAATACGGCGAAAACGGTCGTATCAACCCGATACCGGGTTCAAGCATTCCGCTTGCCACACTGGGCACGTTCATCCTGTGGTTCGGCTGGTTTGGTTTCAATGGCGGCTCGCAGCTTGCCATGGGCACCATTTCGGATGTCTCTTCGGTGTCACGTATCTTTGTGAACACCAACCTGGCGGCAGCAGCCGGTGTGGTTGTGGCAATCATCCTCACCCAGATCATATACAAGAAGATGGATGTGACCATGGCGCTGAATGGTGCCCTGGCCGGTTTGGTGTCAATCACCGCTGAACCGCTGACACCTTCCCCGATCATGGCGATCATGATCGGTGGTCTTGGCGGCGTCATCGTGGTGTTTGCCGTGCCGATGCTCGACAAGCTGAAAATCGACGACGTGGTTGGTGCCATTCCGGTCCATCTGCTGGCCGGCATCTGGGGTACCATGGCCGTGCCTCTGACCAACGCTGATGCAACCTTCTACGCGCAGGCAGTAGGCGTCATCGCAGTCGGCATCTTCGTGTCGGTTTCAAGCGCAATCGTCTGGTTGATCCTGAAGGCCACGATAGGCATCCGGGTGAGCCCCGAAGAAGAACTGGAAGGCCTCGACAAGGGCGAGGTCGGCGTCGAAGCCTATCCTGAATTTGCTCGCGGTGGTTCTGCAATCTGATCCCTCCCGGACGGCGCCGGCCGGTTTGACCGGCGCATAAAACTCAACCCCGGAAGGCGTGATGCCTTCCGGGGTTTTTCATTGCGAGCGGCCGTTCAAGACTTAACGACACCTTAACCATGACCGGACCACAATCACGGGAACAAACTCTTGTCGCAGTTGATGCCTGACGCCAGCTGTTTACCTGTGCACGACCGGAAGTTCCAAAATGTCTCGAAGCCGTACCGCCAAAGCTACCCAAGCGACCATACCCCAGGGATTGAAGCTGTTCGTCCGCAGGCGATTGATGGAACTGCAGGGCCTGGCACTGCTGGGCTGCCTGGTAGCTCTCACGGTTGCCCTGGCAACCTGGTCATCGCGCGACCCGTCATGGAGCAACGCCGTTGAAACAGGCGTCCGCAATGCGCTGGGTTATCCAGGTGCGATTGTCGCCGACAAGCTGATCAGCTGGTTCGCGCTGGCCAATTCCGTCATCATCGGCATACCGGCTTTCTGGGCAATCACCCTGATGTCCCACAACCGGCTTGGCAACTGGTCTGCACGCCTGCCGGCCTGGCTTGCAGCCATTCTGTCAGCAGCCATCATGCTTGCCTTCCTGCCGATCTCGAGCAACTGGCCGATCGGGCCCGGCTTTGGCGGTATCATCGGTGACAGTGGTGCAATGCTGCTGACCTCGCTGCCGCGGGCATTTGGATTTGACGTGATCGCTACCATTTTCGGGGTTCTCGTGGCGTTGGGCGTTTTTGTCTGGACCGGCCTGCTGGCCCTCGGCTGTTCGCCGCGACAGGCTGTCAGGGCTCTGAAATCCTTCAAGAAACCAACCGTCATGATTGGCTCGAAAGCAATCAGCGCGTCCACTCGCCTGGCCCACACCGTGGGCAGTTTGAGAGACCGCTATCAGGCAAGTAACGATCCGGAGCCGGTCAGGCCAAGGCGCCGGCTGGCAGCGAACCTGCGTTCCGAACCGGCAACGGAAGGTGGGTTGTTGAGCCGCTTGAAAAGCCGCAAGCAGGCAGATACCGGCCGCGATATCGACGATAATGACGACCCTGACGAAACCCCCATCCCCGCGTTCCTGGCAAGGCGGGCACCTTTGAGTGACAACCGGATTGAACCTCGCCTTTCAAGGACCGACAGCAAGGCTGCCGCTGACCCGGCCCACGGAGGTGGTGAACCGGCATTTGAGGCGCTTGCCAGAACACCTGATGCAGATGCAGATGCAACCGCGCCCGGTATCGGCGGCCGGGTACAGGCGGCGCCAAAACCGGTCAAGCAGGGTTCCCGGATTGCCAAGGATCTGCAGCCAGACCTGCTTCCCAACAATGGCGAGTTCCAGTTACCGCCGCTCAGCCTGTTGACGCAACCTGACAGGTCCAATCAAACCAACCAGCTGTCTGCCGACGCACTGGAACAAAATGCCCGCATGCTGGAAGGCGTGCTCGAGGACTTCGGCATTCGCGGTGAAATCATCAATGTGCGCCCCGGCCCGGTGGTGACACTCTACGAACTTGAGCCCGCGCCCGGCATCAAGTCATCACGTGTCATCGGGCTGGCTGATGATATTGCCCGCTCCATGAGTGCCATCTCGGTTCGCGTGGCAGTCGTGCCGGGACGCAACGTGATCGGCATCGAGATGCCCAATTCACACCGCGAGACCGTTTACCTTCGCGAACTGCTGGCATCGAGAGATTTTGAAAAGACCAAGCAGAAACTGGCCATGGCGCTGGGCAAGGACATTGGTGGCGAGCCGACTTTTGCCGATCTTGCGCGTATGCCGCATCTGCTGATCGCAGGTACAACCGGCTCAGGTAAATCGGTGGGTATCAACACCATGATACTGTCATTGCTGTTCCGGCTCCCGCCTGACAAGTGCAAGCTGATCATGATTGATCCGAAGATGCTCGAACTGTCGGTCTATGAAGGCATTCCGCATCTGCTCGCCCCGGTGGTGACAGACCCGCACAAGGCCATTGTCGCACTCAAATGGGCCGTGCGCGAAATGGAAGAGCGCTATCGCCGGATGTCCAAACTGGGCGTTCGCAATATTGACGGCTACAATGCCCGTGCCGAACAGGCCCAGAAAAAGGGCGAAGTGTTTACCCGCCAGATACAAACCGGCTTTGATCCCGAGACCGGCGCTCCGATCTATGAAGAAGAGCACATGGACCTGTCCCCATTGCCGTATATCGTGGTCATCATCGATGAAATGGCAGACCTCATGATGGTCGCCGGCAAGGACATTGAAGGCGCCGTTCAGCGCCTGGCCCAGATGGCACGTGCCGCGGGAATACACGTCATCATGGCCACGCAGCGTCCATCGGTTGATGTGATTACCGGCACAATCAAGGCCAACTTTCCAACCCGCATCTCCTTCCAGGTGACATCCAAGATCGACAGCCGCACGATACTGGGCGAACAAGGTGCTGAACAGCTGCTCGGACAGGGTGACAATCTGTTCATGGCCGGTGGCGGTCGCATTTCACGGCTGCATGCGCCATTTGTTTCCGATGACGAAGTGGAGCAGATCGTTGCCTATCTGAAGACACAGGCCGCACCGGACTATGTTCAAGCGGTCACGGAAGACTCGGGCGAAGATGCTGATGGCGGCGGTTTTGACTCGAGTGCCGCAGGTGGCAATTCCGGCGACGAGCAGTATGATAAGGCAGTCGCTGTTGTCCTGCGAGACAGAAAGGTTTCCACCAGCTATATTCAACGCAGATTGTCCATCGGTTACAACAAGGCGGCCAGCCTGATCGAGCGTATGGAAGACGAAGGTCTGATTTCGGCTGCGAATCACGCCGGTAAGCGCGAAATACTGGTCGGTGAGGATATGGGTTGATTGAACCACCATGGGTTCAACTGAGTCCACATCTATGCTCTAACACTTTGGAAATGATCAGGTTTATGATTTAGCGAGTGTTTGACCCTGATTGCCCAATTGTCGCCGTGTTGCGCGCCGATGAAGAAATGCCTGTTCCAGCAAACCATTGCTGAACCATCTGGAGGACATCCATTGACACTAAAAACCGCACGCCTTGCTCTTTTCATGGCTGTTTGCCTGCTCGTTCCGGCCCTGACCGTATTGCCCGCCAAGCCGGCCATGGCACAGGCTGCAGCGCAATTGTCCGAAGAAGACAACGCCTCGGTTGCCCTGCTCAACACCTACCTGAATGAAATTGTGAACATGAAGGGTGAGTTTACCCAGACCAGCCCGCGCGGACAGATCGCCAACGGCGTGTTCTACATTTCAAAGCCCGGCAAGATGCGTTTTGAATATGCGCCGCCCAGCCCTCTACTGGTGGTATCAGACGGACGCTGGGTCACGGTCAAGAACACCACGCGCCAGAAGGACGATCAGTATCCGCTGGCGGCGACACCGCTCAAGCTGGTACTGGCTGGCGAGGTCAACCTGTTTGAACAGGCCATTATCCTGAAAGTCGAATCCCAGGATGATCTGGTCGCCATAACCATGCAGGAGAAAGACCAGCTTGTTGCCGGAGAGCTTACGATGGTGTTCGACCGGGCAACCAACGACCTGATTCAGTGGATTATTCTGGATGGCAAGGGCCAGCGCACCAGTGTGCAGTTATCCAACGTAGACAAGGAAGCTGAGCCGGATCCAAAACTATTTGTGGTCAAACGGGCCAAGGAGCGCAAGACTGGCTCCGATCGTTAACCCAGCGGATCGGATCAGCCTTGAGAATTGCCACCTGGAATATCAACTCGGTACGCTTGCGTGCCGGTCATGTAAATCGCCTGCTCGAACAATATCAGCCCGACATCGTCTGTCTTCAGGAAACCAAGTGTCCGCCAGGCCAGTTCCCGACATCTGAATTTGCACCACTTGGTTATGAATACATCGCCGAGAACGGCTATTCAGGCCATCATGGCGTTGCCATCATCTCCCGGATTCCGTTCGAGCAAATGCATGTTCATTCGTTTTGCGGGAAAAACGACGGCCGCCATGTCAGTATTCGCCTGGCGAAAAACAATCTGACCGTGCACAGTCTTTACATTCCCGCCGGCGGCGATGAGCCGGACCCCGGCATCAATCCGAAATTTGACCACAAGCTGGCCTTCCTCGACGAAATGAAAACCTGGGCCGCGAGCCATGTCTCAAACGGCAGCGGCGAGCATGTGTTCACCGGCGATTTCAATGTCGCGCCGCTTGAAAGTGATGTCTGGTCACACAAGCAGTTATTGAAGATCGTGTCTCACACACCGCAGGAAACCGAACGGCTCCTCGATATTCAAAGCACATGTGATCTGCATGATCCGGTGCGGGCGCAAATCCCCGAGCCGGCCAAAATCTATTCATGGTGGAGCTACAGGTCGCGTGACTGGGAGGCTTCAGACCGGGGCCGTCGGCTCGATCACATATGGGTATCAAAAGGCCTTGCCGGCAACTGCAGCAATGCAGCAATCCTCAAGGACGTGCGCGGCTGGGAGCGCCCATCGGATCACGTGCCGATTCTGGTTGATATCGCCTGACAACCCATTGCCTCTTCGAGGTGGCATACAGAACAGCCTGCCGAAAGCAGACAAGCTGGTCGGCCATCAGTGATAAACTACTCAACCGCTATTCTTCGTCGCGAAGCAGTTCTTCGATTGGCGAGTCCTCGAATTTTGACTTCACTGCCTTCAATTCGTTGGAACATATTTCAAGCTGCCGATTGAGCACATCCAGCACGTGGATACCGACTTCCGGAAACTCTGAACACAATCTCAGGAATACCGATTGCTCAATGACAATCGCTTCAATCTCGGTCTTTGCGTTCAATGTCACCGTGCGGGGCAAACCTGCAATCAGTGATTGCTCGCCAAACATCGAGCCTGGCCCTGCCAGCGCCATCACGCCGCCGGTCTCGGGGTCAATAACCACACCATCACCCTTTTTGATAATCAGTGCGTTTGTGGATGCATCGCCTGCTTCAAACACCGTGCGTCCGTGAGGCACGATCAACTCGTCTGATGAAAATACCAGGGTTTGCAGGTGTGCTTCATCCACACCTGCAAACAGCGGCAGCTGTTTCAGCAGATCAACTGTGCTGCGAACGCCCATAACTCTGCCTGTCGGTAATTGAGTCCACGTATAATGTACTATGGCACAAGTTTGTATCCACCGGCTTCCGTCACCAGCAATTGTGCATGGGAAGGGTCTGCCTCGATCTTCTGGCGCAGACGGTAGATGTGGGTTTCAAGCGTGTGGGTCGTCACCCCTGCATTATATCCCCAAACCTCGTGCAGCAACACATCGCGACCAATGACCTTGTCACCGGCGCGATACAGAAACTTCAGGATCGAGGTTTCTTTCTCGGTCAGCCGGATTTTCCTGTTGTCATCCTGCATCAGAAGTTTGGCGCTCGGTTTGAACGTGTAAGGTCCGATCTTGAAGACGGCATCTTCGCTTTGTTCATGCTGGCGAAGCTGCGAGCGGATACGCGCCAGCAGAACAGCAAACTTGAACGGCTTGATCACATAATCATTGGCACCGGCATCCAGGCCAAGAATTGTATCTGCATCAGAACTTTCCGCCGTCAGCATGATAACCGGTCCGCGATAGCCGTTCTTGCGCATGATCTTGCAGGCTTCACGTCCGTCCAGATCCGGCATGTTCACATCCAGAATAACCAGATCGACCAGTTCCGACTTCAGATGGTTGACCGCAGGCAGTCCACCATTCACCGCTATCACTGAAAATTCGTCGTGCAGGGAAAACTGCTCGGCAATGGTTTCACGCAAGGCGTCGTCGTCATCGACGATCAGAATTTTCTTTTTTGTGCTCATTTGTCATGTAGTCCCGATGGCATTATCAATTGCAAATGACTTTAGTTTGATGCCGCCTGCTTTGCAAAGGGCAACAGAGATCACGCATGGTAAGTTTTAATCAGGATATCGCGATACGGCATATAGCTGCCAATGAGCACCAGGCGACGTTGTCCATGGGTACAATGGCATTTGCCTGCAGTATCGGGCCCGCCGCTATCACGTACAGCAAATCGGAAGGCGATGGCGCGACGCCAGCCGGACACTGGCCAATGCGATATGTCATGTACAGGGCCGACCGCGTTGTTCGGCCGATAACCGCGCTGCCGGTCGAACGCATCCTGCCGGATTCAGGCTGGTGTGATGATCCGGCATCTCCCGACTACAACAGACCGGTCAGGCTGCCTTATGGGTATGGCCACGAAAAGCTGTGGCGCGATGATCATCTGTACGACCTGATCGTCGTGCTTGGCCACAATGACAGTCCGGTGGTGCGTGGAAAGGGTAGTGCTGTATTCATGCATGTGCGCCACCCTGACGGATCAGCGACGCAGGGGTGTGTTGCTCTCAGGCAGGATCATCTGCGTCAGGTACTTGCACGTTCCGGACCTGAAACGGTTTTGCACATCGGCTGACAATCCGAACCGATCCAGGTAGTGACTTGTCGCGCCATTTGATCGGATAAAGGCGTTTGATTTCAAAGTATTAAGGCAGTTTTACCCATCCTTGCAGATGGCTAACGCTTTAGGTCCTGGCACCGAAAATCGCACTACCGACACGCACATGGGTAGCACCCAGCTCGATAGCGATTTCAAAGTCCCCGCTCATGCCCATGCTGAGTTTGTTCACTCCATTGCGTTCGGCGATTGCGGCCAGCTGGGTGAAGTGCGGTGCCGGGTCTTCGTCGAACGGCGGAATGCACATCATGCCGCTGACGGTCAGGCCATAGGTTTCGGTGCACAGTTTCACGAATGCATCGGCCTGTTCCGGCACAATGCCTGCCTTTTGGGGTTCATTGCCGGTGTTCACCTGGACAAACAATTCCGGGCACTTGCCGGCGGACTGGGTCTCTTTTGCCAGTGTCCGCGCCAGCTTTTCCCGGTCGAGCGTTTCGATGGCATCAAACAACGCCACTGCCTCGCGTACCTTGTTGGTCTGCAGTGGCCCGATGAGATGCAGGTTGATATCGGTATGATCCTGCTTCAGTGACGGCCATTTGCCCTGTGATTCCTGCACCCTGTTTTCACCGAATACCCGGTGGCCAAGCTGCAGCACTGGTTCGATATCATCCGCGGAATAGGTTTTCGACACCGCGACAAGTGTAATATCGCTTGCCGCCCGGCTGGATTTTCTGGCGGCAGCCTCAATGCGGGCCGTCACATCATGGTAGCGCTCGATAATTGTATTCATCTTAATATGGCCGTCTTGCTTGCCCGTCAGGTTGCTTCCTGATACTGCACTTGCCAATACAGATCAGCATTAACCAACAGGCATATCACAACAAATGTCGACTGAGCGATACAATCCCCGCGGCGTAGAAGCCAAGTGGCAGAAAACCTGGGTTGATGCCGGCAGCTTTGTGGCCAGCAATACCTCGGACAAGCCGAAATACTATGTGCTTGAGATGTTCCCCTATCCTTCCGGGCGCATCCATATGGGTCATGTCCGCAATTACACGATGGGTGATGTAATCGCGCGTTTCCGCAAGGCGTGTGGCTATAACGTACTGCATCCGATGGGCTGGGACGCGTTTGGCATGCCGGCAGAAAATGCTGCCATCGAGCGCAAGGTCCACCCCAAGGCCTGGACCTATGAAAATATCGCCACCATGCGCGGGCAGTTGAAGTCCATGGGACTGGCCATTGACTGGACCCGTGAGTTTGCAACCTGCGACCCGGAATATTACGGCCAGGAACAGCGCATGTTCATCGAGTTCTACAAGGCCGGACTGGTTGAGCGCAAAGTCTCGATGGTCAACTGGGATCCGGTTGACCAGACAGTACTGGCCAATGAGCAGGTCATTGACGGGTGCGGCTGGCGCTCGGGAGCGCCGGTCGAGAAGCGCGAGCTGGCTCAATGGTTTCTGAAGATTTCCGATATGTCGGAGGAGTTGTTGTCTGCGCTGGACACGTTGACCGATTGGCCGGAAAAGGTCCGGCTGATGCAGCGCAACTGGATCGGCAAGTCGGAAGGCCTGCGGTTTTCCTTTGTGCTTGAAGACGAGGCCGGCAACCAGCTTGACGACACGCTGACGGTTTACACAACCCGGCACGATACCATTTTCGGTGCCAGCTTCTGCGCCATCTCGGCGGACCATGTTCTGACCCAGAAGGCGGCCGGGCACTCCGGCACCATCAAGGCCTTCCAGAAGGAATGTGCCGCGCTGGGCACCAGCGAAGAGGCGATTGAACGCGCTGAAAAGAAGGGCGTACCGCTTGGCATATATGCGCGTCATCCGTTTGATGCCAGCAAGCGCTTGCCCGTATATGCGGCAAACTTCGTGCTGATCGGCTATGGTGAAGGCGCCGTATTCGGCTGCCCCGCCCATGACCAGCGCGACCTTGATTTTGCGCGCAAGTACAATTTGCCGGTCATCCCGGTGGTTGCCCCGAAAGACACCGATTCGGCGTCTCTGCAAGTCGGCAATGAGGCATTGCTGGAAAAGGATACCTCTACCGTTCACATGGTCAATTCGCAGTTTCTCGACGGGATGTCGGTCGAGGATGCCAAGGCCGAGGTTGCCAAGCGAATGGCTGATGCCGGCATTGGCGAACGCAAGACAAATTACCGGTTGCGCGACTGGGGTGTGTCACGCCAGCGCTACTGGGGCTGCCCGATCCCGTTTATTCACTGTGACGAGTGCGGCGTGGTTGATGTCCCGCTTGCAGATCTCCCCGTCGTGTTGCCGGAGGATATCAACTTTGACAAGCCCGGCAATCCGCTGGAACGGCATGAACAATGGAAGTCTGTTTCGTGCCCGAAATGCAGTCGCCCGGCTCGCCGGGAAACCGATACCTTTGACACTTTCGTCGATTCGTCGTGGTATTTTGCCCGGTTCTGCTCGCCGCATTCCGACCAGCCCGTGGACAAGGACGCAGCGAGCTACTGGATGCCGGTGGATCAGTATATCGGCGGCATAGAGCATGCCATTCTGCATTTGCTGTATTCGCGCTTTTTCGTGCGCGCCATGAAGAAAGTCGGTCACCTGGATTTTGAGGAACCGTTCAAATCCCTGTTCACCCAGGGCATGGTGATACATGAAACCTATCGTTCAAAGTCCGGTGAATGGATCGTCCCTACGCAGGTCGCAAAACAGGACGACAGGCTGATCGACACTGTGTCGGGTGAAGTTGTTACGCTCGGGCCTGCGGAGAAAATGTCCAAGTCCAAGCGAAATGTCATTGATCCCGATGACATTATCGAACAATACGGGGCAGATACCGCCCGGTGGTTCATGTTGTCCGATACGCCACCCGAGCGTGATATCGAGTGGACGGAAGCCGGTGTCGTTGGTGCCTGGCGGTTTGTGCAGCGTATCTGGCGTCTGGTCGGGCAGGTTGCAGCCGATGATGTGGCAATCTTGCCGGACGTGTTGCACCAAAGCGCGGCAGCCAATGTCATTGAGCTTCGCAAAAGCACCCATATGGCGATCGCGTCTGTCGGTGATGATATCACCAATCTGCGGTTCAACCGGGCCATTGCGCGGGTCTACGAACTGGTCAATGCCATCGCGGCATCGCTGTCGAGTGATAACAGGCCGGAGGAACTGAAAATGGCGCAGCGCGAAGCCGCTGTGTCGCTGGTTCAGTTGTTTGCGCCAATGATGCCGCATCTGGCCGAAGAATGCTGGTTGGTACTGGGGTGCGACGGATTGGCCTGTGATGCCGAATGGCCGAATCACGATGAAAGTCTTCTTATCAGTGACAAAGTCACGCTTGTAGTCCAGATTAACGGTAAGAAACGTGCTGAAATGGAGTTTGCCAAGGGAGCTGACCGCCAGGCGGTAGAACAGGCATGTCTTCAGCACGAGAATGTGATACGAAGTCTGGACGGTTTATCGGTGCGCAAGGTTATTGTTGTACCGGACAGATTGGTGAATATAGTCGCGGGATGATGATGTTCTCGAAACATATAATTAGATCGGTTGTTTTGGCTGGCTTGCTGGGTTTGTCTGCGTGCGGCTACCAGCCGCTTTATGCGACGCGCGATGATGGATCTTCGGTTTCCCAGAAGCTTGCCGAGGTCAGCGTGGCCCAACAATCAACTCGCGTCGGTCAACTGGTCCGCAATGAAATTGTGCGCTCGACCAGACCGGTCGGTACCCAGGTCCAGGATCGGTATTATCTGAAGCTCGATGCAAAGGGCGATGCGCAAACCTTGATCAACACATCAGACACGGTGCATCGCAGGTTGGCTTACAATCTGACGACCAAGTTCCAGCTGGTTGACGCCGCAACGCAGAATGTCCTGTTTTCCGGGAAAGCATTCAGCCGGGTGCCGTACGACAGGCTGGAAGCATCGTTCGCGAACGTTCAGGCTCGCGTAAATGCCGAAGAGCAGGCAGCCAGGCAGGTCGGCCAGGAAGTGCGGACTCGTTTGGCGGCATTCCTCGCCACAAATTAAATGGCGGCGGTCAAGCCCGAGGGGTTTGAGGCGGCTTTCGGTTCCCCGTCCAGAAAGTTCAAGGGTGCCCTGATTTGCGGCCCCAACTGGGAATTGTTGAACCGGTTGAAAAATCAGGCGGTCAGGAATTTCGTCTCCAGCCATCCAGACGGTGAAGTTGTCCGGTTCTCGGATCCTGACCTGGTTGCCGATGCAGGCCGCCTGCTGGAGGAACTGCAATCCATTTCCATGTTCGGTGCCGACAAACTGGTGTTGGTTGATGCTGCGTCCAGTACGGTCCACAAGGCATGTATCAGCGCAATCAGTGTCGGCTGGTCCGATTGCCTGTTGCTGGTCACTGCCGGTGACCTGAAAAAATCGTCGCCCCTGAGAAAGGAATTTGAAGCATCACCGGACTTGGCCATTTCAGTATGTTTTGACCAAAGCGCTGCTGAACTGCGCGAGTTCTCCGCCTCTTTCATGTCCGGGCTTGGCGTCGCCATTGATCGGGATGCGATTGACCTGGTCGTCGATGCTGTTGGCGGCAATGCCGCCCTGCTGCAATCCGAACTGGGTAAACTGGCCAGCTACGCCGGTGACAACGGCACATTGTCCGTTACCGATATCGTTGAAATTATTGCCGGCAATGAAGCAGCCTCGATGGATAGTCTGATTGATGCTGTTTTCACCGGTAGAGCTGACGCTGCTGTGCAGGCAATCACTACATTGCAGCAGCAGGGTCAGCAACCGGCATCGGTTCTGATCGCATTGACCAATCATTGTACGCTGTTGGTGGAGATGGCATCTGCGCTGGAAACCGGCAGACGCGCGGATACTGTCATCAAGGAATGGCGGCCGCCGATATTTTTTAAACGCCACGGCGCCCTGGCAGCACAGCTGGCAGTCTGCAGCCTGCCGCAACTTTTGCTGGCTGCCGAACGATTGCGCGTCGCCAACTCGGAAGTTCGGCGAAAGTCCCTGATCGGATGGCCACTCGCCGAACGCTTCGTTATTTCAGCCGCCGGCCTGTTTCATCGCAGGGGCTGATATTGGGAACTGCTGAGGTTACGACCTTATGCCAAGCTTGGCGCAAACCAGATCAAGCTGATCTAAGTTATTGTAATGTATTGTTAATTTGCCTTTCTCAGCATTTTTTATGGCAATGGATACCTTGAGACCCAGGGCTTCCGTCAACAGCTTTTCCACTGCGGCTATATTGGTATCCCTCGGCTTTTCGGCCAGCTTGCTTGCGGTTCCCGAACCGGTGTCGCGTGCTAGCGCCTCGGCCTGGCGGACAGACAATCCCAGTGCGATGATTTTCTGGGCGAGAGATTGCGGGTTTTCAGTTGCGATCAGCGCGCGCGCATGGCCGGCTGTCAGCTTGCCGGTTTGCAGCGCTTCCAGGACCGACGCCGGCAGTGCCGTCAACCGCAGCGTGTTGGCAATATGGCTGCGGCTCTTGCCGATCGATTCGGCCAGTTGCTGCTGGGTGTAGTCAAACTGATCTATCAGTTGCTGGTAGCCATGAGCTTCTTCCACCGGATTGAGATCGGCCCGTTGGACGTTTTCAATCAGCGCGATCTCGAGCACTTCCTTGTCGGAGAGTTCGCGAACCAGCGCCGGTATCTGGTGCAGGCCAGCCTTTTGAGCCGCCCGCCAACGCCGTTCTCCGGCCACGATCTGATAGGCTTTGCCGCCATCGACCGGCCGCACCACAACAGGCTGAAGAATGCCTTTTTCAGCAACTGATCGAACCAGGTCGTCCAGCTCTTCTTCATTGAATATCTTGCGCGGGTTCAGCGTGTTGCTGCGAACAAGTTCAATCGGCAGTTCCCGTAAGCCGTTGATTTGCCTTGGCGCCTGCTGCGCTGCAAACTCTGCCGGTGCGGCGTCGCCGATCAATGCAGCGAGCCCGCGGCCCAATCTTTTTTTTGGTAGTGCCGTCATGATTTTTTCTCAGATGTCATTGTTGTCTTCTCAGGCCGCGCGCAATGAACGCTCCCGGCGGATTATTTCGGATGCAAGGCGAATATAAGCCTGCGATCCAGCGCATGTATTGTCATAGAGCAAGACCGGTTTGCCATAGGACGGGGCTTCGGAGACGCGGACGTTACGCGGTATGACCGTCTCATAGACCTTTGCACCCAGAACATTGCGGACATCCTGCGCCACCTGCTCCGACAGTGAATTTCTACGATCGAACATGGTCAGCACAATGCCCTGTATTTCCAGTGCCGGGTTGAGGTTGGCCTTCACCCGTTCAACCGTATTGAGCAACTGGCTCAAGCCTTCAAGGGCAAAGAACTCACATTGCAGTGGAACCAATATGGCGTCTGCTGCTGACAGTGAATTTATGGTCAGCAAATTCAATGACGGCGGACAATCCACCAGTATGTAGGTGTACGGGCTTGCATCGCTGAACACGTTCAGCTTTTCGATGGCGTCCTTCAAACGGTATGTCTTGCGGGTGTAGTCGGCGAGCTCCAACTCGGCGCCGAGCAAATCCATCGAAGACGGCGCGCAGTCAAGACCGGGTATCTCCGATCCCTTGATCGCCTGCTTCAGGTCCGCTTCGCCGACCAATACCTCATAAGTGGACAACTGGCCCGGAGTCCGCTCGATGCCCAGGCCGGTGCTGGCATTGCCCTGGGGATCCAGATCAATCACCAGGACCTTCTCGCCAACTGCAGCCAGGGCTGTACCGAGATTGATGGCTGTCGTGGTTTTGCCGACCCCACCCTTCTGGTTGGCAATCGCCAGAATTCGCGGCGCTGCTTTAGTCGGATGCTGTATTACTTTCGCTGACAAGTTCGGCCTCATGAATTTCAAGAATGCAGCCATTTTCCTGGGTGCGACTTGGATGTTTGCAGAACGAGACATTCCAACATTTAGTAGCTTCGGTCAATTCCACATCTACATCTTGACCCTTTAGAAACAACATTCTTTGTGGATGAACCGGCAAATGGGCTGTCAGTTCCAGCAATCGGGACAATGGTGCCAAGGCTCGGGCCACACACACATCCGGTTTCTGGCTCAGCTCCGATTTACGGATCAATTCTACCCGCGTGTTGATGATTCGTGTGTTTAAATTGCAGACCCTGCTGACATGTTTCAGAAACGCCGCCTTCTTGGAATTGCTCTCGATCATCACCACCTGTGCAGCCATACTTTTTTCTGCCAGCCATACTGCCAGTGGTATGCCCGGTATGCCCGCACCCGACCCGATATCAACGATGAGAGCTTCTTCACCGCTGAGATGATCGCATAATTGAAGGCCGTCGCAGATATGACGATGCCAGACCTGATTGACCGTGGCCGGTGATATCAGGTTGATGCTTTTCTGCCAGTGCAGCAGTTCGCTGACATACCGGCGCAGTTTTTCCAGTGATTCACGTGAAACATTGAACGTTTCGAGCAAGTCATCAGGCGCAATATCTTCGGGAATCAGGCCTAGCTGCGCCATGGTGCGTCAACCAGCCAGCCGGGTCGCTGGATTCTTCCGCATATGGGCGATGACCAGAACCAGCGCCCCCGGTGTGACGCCGTCAATCCGGGCAGCATGACCGATCGTCTCCGGACGGCGCTCGCCAAGTTTCTGGCGAACCTCATTGGACAGGCCGGAAATCAACCCGTAATCGATGTCTTCCGGAATCGGGATGGTTGCATCCTGGTTGAATGTCGCTATCTCGGCTTTCTGCCGGTCCACGTAAGTTGCATAGATCGCTTCGGCCTCAACCAGCTCTCGCAGTTCACTTGCCGTGTCCAGCAATTCCAGCCACACCACGCCCAGCCGGGCAACATTGATCCCCGGATATGAAAGATACTCGTATGCCGATCTGATCTTGCCGTCCTTGTTGGCCGGCAACCCGGCAGCTTCTGCAGCATGCGGGCTCAGCGCCAGTGTCTGCAGCTTGTCCCGCAAACCAGTCAGCTGTTCTGTCCTGGCCTCGAAAAATTGTTTTCTATGTTGTGAACACAAGCCCTTTTCGATGGCCAGCGGCGTGAGACGCTGATCAGCATTGTCAGCCCGCAGCAGCAAGCGGTATTCGGCACGCGAGGTAAACATCCGGTACGGTTCGCTCACGCCCCTGGTGACCAGATCATCGATCATGACCCCGATATAGCCTTGTGACCGGTCAATCCTCAGCTCATCAAGCTGGTACGCCAGAGCCGCTGCATTGGCCCCGGCAACAAGACCTTGCGCGGCAGCTTCTTCATACCCCGTCGTCCCATTGATCTGACCGGCCAGAAACAGCGCCGGCAGCTTTCTGACTGCCAGAGATGCATCCAGTTCACGCGGGTCGACATAATCATATTCAATGGCATAGCCCGGCTGCAGGATTTTCACGTGTTCAAGCCCGGCAATTGAATGCACGTAAGCTTCCTGCACATCTTCCGGCAACGAAGTCGAGATCCCGTTCGGATAGATGGTTATGTCATCTATGCCTTCCGGTTCCAGGAAGATCTGGTGCGATGTCCGGTCAGCAAACTTGACAACCTTGTCTTCTATGGATGGGCAGTACCGCGGTCCGGTCCCCTCGATAAAGCCGGCATACATCGCCGATTTATGCAGATTGTCGGAGATGATCTGGTGCGTAGCCGCATTGGTATGCGTGATGTGGCAACTGATCTGCGGGGCATGCGTGTGCGTGGTCAGTGTCGAGAAATAGAACGGATGCGCGTCACCGGCCTGTTCGTCCAGGCCTTCGTAGTTGATCGTGGATGCATCAAGCCGCGGCGGTGTCCCGGTTTTCAATCGCCCGATCTGCAGTCCTGTGCCGCGCAACACCCGGGACAGTCCGTTGCTTGGTTCCTCACCGGCACGGCCTGCCGGTATTTTCCTGTCACCTATATGAATCAGACCGCCCAGGAATGTCCCGGTAGTCAGTACAACGGCACGGCACGAGATTTCCCGGCCATCCTCGCCGACAATGCCGCAAACTCTGCCATCCTTCATCATGAAAGCGCCGACGGCGGCTTCAATCACGCTCAGGTTGGCGTGGTCCAGAATTTCTTCCTGCATGGCAACGCGATAAAGCTGCCTGTCGATCTGTGCACGTGGGCCGCGGACTGCAGGGCCCTTCGACCGGTTGAGCAGCCGATACTGGATCGCCGCCTTGTCACTTGCCCTGGCAATCAAGCCATCCAGCGCATCGATCTCGCGAATCAGGTGACCCTTCCCCAACCCGCCCATTGCCGGGTTGCAGGACATTTCTCCAATGGTCGATTTCCGGTGAGTTACCAGGGCCGTACGCGCACCGCGGCGCGCAGCCGCACTTGCGGCCTCGCAGCCCGCATGGCCACCGCCGACCACCACAACGTCATAGTCTGTATCCGGGTTCTGTTTCATCGTTCACGGTCCATACACGAACTGTGGATAAACATCAAAAAAGACTTCGTTTCACGTGAAACAAATTTGGTCTGAACGGTCATTTCCCGATGCAAAATTTCGAGAAGATGCTGTCGAGCAGATCCTCGGTGCCCACCTCACCGATCAGCTTGCCCACGTTTCGCGCAGCCCGCCTGAGATTTTCGGCCAGCAGCTCAATCGGCAATTCCGGTTTCAACGCATTTTCCAGGTGCGATACGGCAGAATTCACTGCCTGTACCTGCCGTTCACGCACCAGCAGAGCCGGTTCCCCATCGCCTGACAACTCAGCGGCCATACTGGCAAGCAGAGTCACAAGTTCTTCAATCCCCTTGCCTGTCAGCGCTGAAACCTCCATCGCGCCCGAAACCCGTGATTGTGGCGCGGCAATATCGGCTTTGTTCCAGATTCGTAACGTAGGTGAATCGACACCGGTATTCTGCCAGTCTGCATCAGGCGAAGCCACGCTGATGACAATATCGGCGTGAGACAGGCGGTCATGCGTCCGGTCGATGCCCAATTGTTCCACATGTGAATCGACTCTGTCGCGAAGACCCGCCGTATCGCTGATGATCATCGCCACACCGCCCAGATCAAGCGAGACCTCCACAACATCGCGTGTCGTCCCGGCCTCACTGCTGACAATGGCCAC
The DNA here is from genome assembly GCA_964424975.1 of uncultured Anderseniella sp. Classification (GTDB taxonomy): domain Bacteria; phylum Pseudomonadota; class Alphaproteobacteria; order Rhizobiales; family Aestuariivirgaceae; genus Anderseniella. The sequence goes on along the minus strand of CAYRLR010000002.1, from coordinate 585 downwards.
ATCACGTGCAGCAATCGCATTCAGCAGACTGGATTTTCCCACATTCGGCGAGCCGGCCAGTACGACACGCACCCCTTGCCGGTTGAGATGGCCGCGTTCGCTGTCGTGCAGGTTGTCCGTCATGATCTTGATCAGATTGACCACAGTGTTGCGTATCTGCGGCAGCGCAGCGTCGGCCACACCTTCTTCATCAGTGAAATCAATACACGCTTCAGCCAGTGCGCTGGCTTCGATCAACTGATCGCGCCAGGCATGGAATATCTCGGAGGCCCTACCATCCACGTGAAACAATGCCTGCTTCACCTGCGTCGCGGTTTCAGCCGCCAACATGTCATTCAGGCCTTCAACACCAACCAGGTCGATCTTGCCATTCGACAGTGCGCGCCTGGTAAACTCTCCCGGTTCCGCCGGCCGAAATCCGTCCATCGCGCCCAGTTCGCCCAGGAACAACCGCACAATGCCCAGACTGCCGTGCAAATGAAACTCTGCAACGTCTTCACCGGTAAAGCTGTTGGGCCCCGGAAACCACAGCACAATGGCTTCATCGAGCTTGACGGTGCCTTGCGATATCTTCACCGATAGCCG
>CAYRLR010000001.1:0-27324 GCA_964424975.1 uncultured Anderseniella sp. | reverse complement strand
GCACCTCAAATTCACCGTCGGCTATCTGTTTCCGAACATTTTGGCGCGACCCGCCCGCTACGGTGCGCCAGCTGGGCGGGTTGCGTATTTTCAGCTGGCCGTGATTGGCAAAGAACCGCATGAAGCTGGCTGCGGGAAAATCCAGCACATCGGCCGATGGGGTGGACCAGATTGCTGCTGCCATCGGTGTGAGGTGGTTGCGGACAAAGGCCTCGCTATAGTTGTTCTGTTCGAGCCAGGCACCCAGTGACAGCTTGAGATCAATGCCCGGTGCGTCTGTGGCGGCCTGTTTGAAGTAACGGGTTATGTCGGCGATCATGCGCCAGTGCTGTGGCGAGGCGAGGTTGGACAACTGCCCGAACAAGCCGCGCGCACCACTGCCGGAATACTCATAGCCGCCGTCGTCAAGCGATGCTGAAAACGTCATGTTGGTCGATGGCGTTGTCACGCCCAGATGGTCAAACAACGCCACCAGGTTCGGATAACTGTGCGGATTGAAAACAATGAACCCTGTATCAACCGGCACCGGTCCATCAGGTGTCTCCGCGTCCACGGTGTTTGAATGCCCGCCGAGCCGGTTGTCGCCTTCGAAAACCGTTACGCGATGGTGTCGCGACAGGTGCCAGGCCGCTGACAGCGCCGCGATACCTGACCCGACAATAGCAATGGAAGACCTGTTCATGTGCATTAAACTCCCGGCACAGACACCGCTGACCGGGTAACCGGTGATTTGCCAAACTCAGACTGCCGCCTTTTAACGGAGCCATGCAGCTTATGGTTCAACACCGTGACCTAATAATCGTGCACGGGTACACACAGTGATTGACTCTGTTTGAAAACCGGCTTTATCATTAGTATACAAACAATAAGGACGCGCATGGAGAGCTACGCACAACCCACGTCAGTAACAGAGGCGGTTGAGCTTCTGGCGGCAGATGCTTGGGTTATGCTTGCAGGCGGTACCGATTTTTATCCGGGCCTCGGCGAGGGGCCGGTATCAGGTCCGGTGCTGGATATCTCCCGCATAGATGCGCTGCGTGGAATTTCACGGGACGATGAACTCGCCGGCTGGCGCATTGGTGCGCTGGCCACCTGGACGGATGTGGTGCGTGCCGATCACCTGCCTGCATCGTTCGATTGCCTCAAACAGGCGGCGCGTGAAGTCGGATCCGTTCAGATCCAGAACCGGGCCACCATTGCCGGCAATGTCTGCAATGCATCACCGGCGGCTGACGGCGTACCCGCCTTGCTGGTTCTGGACGCGGAAATAGAGCTGGCATCGGTTCACACCACAAGGCGCATGCCCTTGAGCGATTTTCTGAAGGGCAATCGCCGGACAGCGCGTCAGCCGGATGAAATCGTGACCGGCATTTTCATTCCCGACACGGCCGCGCGCGGATCGTCGGCATTTTTCAAACTGGGCGCACGACGCTATCTGGTTATCTCCATTGCGATGGTTGCCGCGCGTATTGAACTGGCTGACACAGGCCTGGTTCAGGCCGCCGCGATCAGTGTTGGCGCCTGTTCGGTGGTGGCACAACGATTGCCCGGCCTGGAAACTGATCTGGTGGGCCGTGGCGTGACAGACATTCACTCCGTACCGCAAGCCCGCCATCTGGCTGGCTTGTCACCGATTGATGATGTTCGCGCGCCCGCCGGTTACCGGCTGGATGCCGCCCTTGAAGGCGTACGGCGTGCCGTCGCTGCCTGCGTGGAGACTGCTTGATGAACCGTCATGTTCCGCCACCGCTTACGATCATAAACGTCAACGGCAAACAGACCGTTGTCGCCAGTGCACCCTACAAGCGTCTGTCGGGTGTGTTGCGTGATGAACTTGGACTGGCCGGAACCAAGGTGGGCTGCGATGCAGGCGACTGCGGGGCCTGCACGGTACTCGTGGACGGCGCGCCGGTATGTGCCTGCCTGACAGCTGTCGGCCAGGTCAATGGCTGCGCGATTACCACTGTCGAGGGCCTGGCGACCGATGGCAGCCTGAGCCGCCTGCAGGATGCGTTTCTGCAGTTTGGGGCAGCGCAATGCGGTATTTGCACACCGGGCATGCTGATGAGTGCTGCAGCACTGCTGGCGTCATCTGCCGCACCTGACCGCGCGGCCGTCGAAGATGCGCTGGGCGGTGTGCTGTGCCGGTGCACCGGCTATGCAAAAATTGTTGATGCGGTGTTGTTCGCCGCCGGGTCGAACAGTGTTTTGCCGGTTGATGCGAGCGAACGTGCGGTTGGCAAGGCACTGCGCCGGGTCGACGGAGTACCGAAGGTCGACGGGCAGGAGAAATTTGGCGCAGACGCCATCCCGGCAGGCGCGCTGATGGTGAAGATCATCCGCTCGCCGCATCATCGTGCAGCGTTTCAGCTTGGCGACATTGACGGATTCGTGGCCGGTCATTCCGGCATCGTTGCGGTTATGACGGCGCGCGATATTCCCGGTGTGAACCTGCATGGTGTCATACCGCAATTTGCAGATCAGCCGGTTTTTGCCGAAACCGAAACCCGCTATCGTGGTGAAGCCGTTGCCATGATCGTCGGTGAGCAGGATGCAATCGCAGACCTGCACATCGGGGACTTTCCGGTTTTATGGGAACAACTGCCGCATGCACTTGGTTGTGCAGACGCGATGGCCCCGGATGCACCGTTGCTGCATGACACTCGTGCCGGCAATGTGATGGTCGAGGGCCTGGTCTGCAAAGGCGATGCGCCGGGTGCGTTAAACACGGCCGCGCACGTCGTCGAGCGCAGCTTTTCCACGCCCTTCATCGAGCATGCCTATATCGAGCCGGAAGCAGGCTGGGCGGTTCGCGATGATGACACGATTACAATCCATGCCTCCACCCAGGCGCCGCACATGGACCGCGACGCGATGGCAGCGATCATGGACCTGCCTGTCGAACAGGTCCGCATCGTGCCGACCGCCTGCGGCGGCGGGTTCGGCTCGAAGCTGGACATTTCCATGCAGCCTTATATTGCGATTGCTGCATGGCAGCTCAAGCGGCCATGCGGCATTGTCTATACGCGCCAGGAATCCATGCGGTCGTCCACCAAGCGTCACCCCAGCGAGATACGGCTCAAGGCAGGCTGCGATGCCGATGGCCGCATTACCGGGTTTGATTTCAAGGGGTATTTCAACACCGGGGCCTATGCGAGCTGGGGCCCGACCGTGGCCAACCGGGTGCCGGTGCACGCATCCGGGCCGTTTCACATATCCGACTATCGTGCGCATTCACTTGCCATTCACACGCATTGCCCGCCGTCAGGGGCGTTCCGCGGCTTTGGTGTCCCGCAATCGGCCGTTGCCCAGGAGTGCGTGTTTGACGAACTGGCTGACGCGGCCGGGATTGACAGGCTGGAATTCCGGCTGATCAACGCGCTTGATAATGGTCTGCCGACCGCGACAGGCCAGGTGTTCGAGGCCGGTGTCGGCATCAAGGCCTGCCTGCAGGCGTTGCGCGACCCCTGGAAGCAGGCCAGGCAGCGCGCCGCCGATTTCAATGCAGGCGCATCCCATCTGCGCAAGGGCGTCGGCCTGGGCACCTGCTGGTATGGCTGCGGCAACACCTCCCTGCCCAATCCGTCGACCATGAAAATTGGCGTAACCGGGGACGGGCAGATTGTCCTTCACCAGGGCGCGGTGGATATCGGCCAGGGATCCAGCACGGTGATGGTCCAGATTGCAGCCGATGCACTGGGCGTGCCGGTCGATGCCATATCGCTGCGCTCGGCCGATACGGCGATCACGCCGGATGCGGGCAAGACATCAGCCTCGCGCCAGACCTTCGTGTCGGGCAATGCCACGAAATTGTCCGGCGAGGCACTGCGCGCGATGATCCTGCGGCACGCCAATGTAACCGGAAATGCGATCATCAGCATCGATGCTGCAACCTTGATCATCAGCGACGGCGACAGCCAGCGCCGCATCGACCTGGCTGCATTGCCGCGCGATGCGGAAGGCTATGTATTCAGGGCCGAAGAAACCTATGATCCGCCCACCTCTCCACTGGATGAAAACGGACAAGGCTCGCCTTACGCCGTGTTCGGGTATGGTGCGCAAATGATGGAACTGACCGTCGATACCCGGCTTGGCACGATCAGGCTGGATCATCTGAACGCGGCTCATGATGTCGGCAAGGCGATCAATCCGCTGTTGGTGGAAGGTCAGATCGAGGGTGGCGTGGCGCAGGGTATCGGCATGGCCCTGATGGAGGATTTCAAACCCGGCCGCACAGAGAACCTGCATGACTACCTGATCCCCAGCATTGGCGACATGCCGAAAGTCACATCGATCATTGTCGAAGTGCCGGATCTGCACGGGCCGTACGGCGCAAAGGGCCTGGGCGAACACGTGCTGATTCCGACCGCACCGGCGATCCTCAATGCCATCCGCGATGCGACCGGCGCATGTGTGCGGCATTTGCCGGCCACGCCGGACAAGGTGATGGCTGCCCTTCGCGAGGTGTCCGGCAATGGCTGAACCGGCAAGACAAGGTGACAAGATCCGCTGCGATGCCTGCCCGGTCATGTGCTACATAGCGCCCGGCCGCGCCGGGGCGTGTGATCGCTATGCCAACGAGGACGGCAATCTGGTTCGCGTCGATCCGCTGGTGATCATTGAAAAGACCATTGAGGCCGGCGGTGAAGTTGTACCGTTCCTCGACAAGGGTCCGGACTGGGACGGCGAGATCATCCATCCCGATAACAGCTTCGTCACGGCCATCGGTGCAGGCACCACCTATCCTGATTACAAACCGGCGCCGTTCATCGTGTCGCGCGAGGTTGACGGCATCGACATGATCACCGTGGTGACCGAGGGCATATTCTCCTATTGCGGCGTGAAGGTGAAAATCGATACGGACCGTCACCTGGGTCCCGAACGCAGCCTGGTGCGCGTCGGCGGTGAACCCGTCGGCCATGTGACCACGGCTGAATATGGCTCGCAGATGCTGTCGCTGGGCGGTGTTCATCACTTGACGGGCGGCGGCAAGAAAGAAGGCCGCGTCACCTGCCAGACGCTGCTGGACCTGTGCAATGGCAAGGCGGTTGAGGCCACCATTGACGAAGGATCGACGATTGTCATCGAGGCCGGTGCAGCGCCGATCGTGAACGGTGTGCGTGAAGAAAGAATGCGGGTCGGGTGCGGCTCTGCGACGGTCGGCATGTTCGCCTCGCAATGGCAAGGCCTGGTCGATGAGGTCGTCGTGGTGGACGATCATATCACCGGCGTGATTTCCGAACACCAGGCAGGCAAGGTTCTCGACTGGCAGCCGACCGGCATCAAGATCAAGGGCAGGCGATCCACGCCCGGGCGCTATTTTCAGGTGGCCGATCCCGGCACCGGCTGGGGCGGCACCGATGTCGATGATCCCCTGACCATACTGGGTGATTTCAATCCGAAGTTCGCAAAGCCGGGCCAGTCCTTGCTGATGGTATCAACCACCGGCGAACAGTTTGCCTATTACGAACTGGACGATGATCTCAAGCCTGTCGCGCGGGAGATGCCCGAGCGTCTCATGAAGTCTGTTCATCTGATTGAGGAAAACTGCGAACCTGCCTTGTGCACGGTGTTGTTCATGGGCGGTGCCGGCGGGTCACTGCGCGCCGGCGTTACTGAAAACCCGGTCAAGTTGACCCGTTCGGTCAAGCAGGCCCTGACCCGGATTACCTGCGGTGGTGCGCCTGCCTATGTCTGGCCCGGTGGCGGCATCACCATCATGTCCGATGTCACGCAACTGCCGGACAATGCCTTCGGCTACGTGCCAACGCCGGCTCTTGTCGCGCCCATAGAGTTCACCATGCGCCGGCAAGACTATGAAGCGCTTGGCGGCCACATGAAGCATGTCATGCCGCTGGAAGCAGCGCGCAGCGGCATCAAGGCCATTCAGAACGATCATGTGTTGGCAGGCCAGACCAGCACGGGTTCCAAATCAGGTGTGCCATGGCCGACCGAGCCTGGCCACTTCGACTGGTCGAAGAAGGCCGGTAAGCCATGAGCATCCAGGCCGCCATGTTGCCGGACGGAAAGCGCCTGCACCTGCAGCACGGGCCTATTGACCTGATTATTGAAGCCAATGGCGCTCCGGATCAGGTCAGCCGGGCTTACGCCGCAGCACGCACGCGCTTTGCTACGGTGCTGGATGTATTGGCAGGCGAATTGCAGATGCTTCGCACGCTGATGCCGAAAGCAGGCCTCGACGTATCCGGTCCCATTGCGCACCGCATGGTGGCGGCAGTGCGCCCGTTCTGGAAATCAAAGGTCACGCCTATGGCGGCCGTGGCCGGCAGTGTTGCCGACGAGATGCTGTGTGCCATGTGCGCCGATGCCGACCTGGCTCGGGCTTACGTCAACAATGGCGGCGATATTGCGCTGCATCTGGCAGATGGCGAAAGCTTCTCGATTGCCTCGGCGAACGGACCGGTTGCGGTGCGCGCAGCAGGTCCGGTGGGCGGTATAGCAACATCCGGCTGGCGGGGCCGCAGCTTCTCCTTCGGCATTGCCGACAGCGTGACCGTGCTGGCGGCTTCGGCAGCACAGGCCGATGTTGCAGCGACGCTGATTGCCAACGCAGTTGATCTGCCCGGGTCCATCAAGATACGCCGCGCCCCGGCCGCAGCGGTCTATCCCGATAGCGATCTGGGCCAGCGCCGGGTCACGGTTGAAGTGGCCCGCCTGACGCAAGATGAAGTCAACGCGGCGCTGGCGCGGGGGCTGGAGTATGCCGGGCAATTGCAACGGTGCGGGTCTATCGTGGCGGCGACCCTGGGGCTCAATGGTGAAGTGCGCGCACTTGATGCAGATTCTGCAATGACGGGGATCAGACAGCATGCCTGAAGTGAAAGTGAGAAAGACCGTGACCGGTGTGGAGGATGTCTTCCATGAAGGTGGCCCGCCGCCTGCGACGCCGTATCGGCGCGGCTATATTCTGAAAGTTATCGAGAACCCGTATGCGGGCCGCTATGTCGAAGACATTCAACCGTTCATGGACGATCTGAAACCACTGGGCATGCAAATGGCCGGTGACCTGATCGCCGCCATGGGCGTTGCTGCATCCGCTATCGAAGGCTATGGCAAGGGCGCGATTGTCGGTGAGGCAGGCGAGGTAGAACACGGTGCGTTGTGGCATGCACCGGGGGGCTATTCCATGCGGGAGCATGTGCCGAATTCCACGGCCATCGTGCCGTCCACCAAGAAGGTCGGCGGGCCGGGTACACGGCTTGATGTACCTGTCACACATGTCGCGGCATCCTATGTACGTTCGCACTTCGATGCTATCGAGGTGGGTGTGGAAGATGCGCCGCGCGCCGACGAGATGGTCGTTGTTCTGGTCATGACGACGGGTGCACGGGTCCACAATCGGGCCGGCGGCTTGCCGGCCAGTGATATCAAGGGAGAGGACGGGTTGAGATGAGCAGTGCAAAGATCAGAAAAATTGCCGTGTTTGTTGATGAAATTCATATCGAGCAAGGCAGGCCGATTGACCCGCCGACACGACGCGCCTGCGCCGTGGCAGTCATCGAAAATCCGTTTGCAGGCAAATTTGTTGAAGACCTTTCGGACCTGATGCAGATCGGTGAAGAGCTTGGCGGACTGCTGGGCGAGAGGGCTGTCAAAGCCCTTGGCATCACTCCGGCAGCAGCCGAAAGCTACGGCAAGGCAGCACTTGTCGGGGAGAACGGCGAACTGGAGCATGCCGCAGCGATTCTGCACCCGAAGCTCGGCGCACCATTGCGCAAGGCTGTGCAAAAAGGCGCAGCGCTGGTGCCGTCGTCCAAAAAACGCGGTGGTATGGGCACGGTTCTCGATGTGCCGCTTGGCCACAAGGATGCCGCTTACGTGCGCTCGCACTTTGACGGCATGGAAGTGCGTATTTCCGATGCACCGCGTGCCAATGAAATTCTGGTGGCCGTGGCGGTTACCGATTCCGGCCGGCCACTGCCGAGGGTCGGCGGCCTGACCAAGGATGAAGCAAAGGGTGAAGACGGTTTGCGTTGACCCGGAAGGCGGCCAATTGAAGGAGGACGTAGACATGAAGTTTGTTCGCAATGCCTGGTATGTTGCCGGTTGGGCGCGTGAATTTGACCGCACCCTGCGCCGCTTCACCATCCTGGGCGACGACATAGTCATGTATCGCGGCGAGGATGGTCAGGTCTGTGGCCTGCGTGACCGTTGTCCGCACCGTCAGTTGCCGCTGTCAAAGGGACACCTGATGGCAGGTGATGCGATCCAGTGCGGCTATCACGGCCTGACCTTCAGCAAGGCGGGTGCCTGTATCCGTGCGCCGGGGCAGGACAATATCCCGAAGGCCTCCGTGCACGCCTATCCGCTGCATGAGACCAATGACATCGTCTGGATATGGATGGGCGAGGCAGGCCTGGCCAACCCGGACGATATCTTCAGCTTGCCGGAGTTCGCGGACCCGCAATGGCACGCCCATCAGGGCGATGCCCTGCATCTCAAATCCCACTATCTGAATGTGGCCGAAAACCTGGTTGACCCGGCTCATGTGAGCTTTGTGCATCCGACCACGCTGGGCAATGCTGCCAGTGAGGACGTGCCGGTGCATGCCGACGTGCAGGGCGATGTCATTGTCGCATGGCGCTGGATTCGCGACGCGCCGCCGGTCGGCTTCTTCCAGAAATTCGGGGGCTTCACCGGCAATGTGGATCGCTGGCACTACTATTACCTGCATCTGCCGTCGATTGCGGTCATCGATTTCGGCAGCGCCGATGCAGCGCTCGACCTGCCGGAGGACCAGCGCCACCAGGGTGTCAGGGTGTTTGCACTGCATTTCCTCACGCCGGTTGACGACACCAATACGATAGATCGCTGGATGCATTTGAGAAATGTTGCGATTGACGACGAAAAAGTGTCTGAATCGATGGACGCCATGTTCCGGGTGGCATTCAATGAGGACAAGGAAATCCTTGAAGCCATTCAGCTTGAGGAGTTGAAGCCGCAAGACCATCGTCCGGTGCGGCTGGCCTTTGACAAAGGTCCCAATGTGTATCGCAGCCGCATCGACAAGTTGCTGCATGCAGAACAGACGGGTAATGAGGGGTGGGCTCAAACCGAAACTGGATGACGCGGTGTGACAGCCGTATCATTGTGATTCAAACGGAAAGGTAGAGAGTATGAAAATCCTGAGGTACATGGCCGGCTGCGTGCTGGCTGCTGGTGTTGCCCTGACCGCGATTGCGGCCCAGGCGGCTGAGCCGATCCGCATCGGTGAGATCAACTCGTATTCACGTCTGCCGGCATTTCTCGACCCCTACAAGAAGGGGTGGCAGCTGGCGCTCGAAGAAGTCAACGCGGCAGGTGGCATAAAGGGCCGCCCGCTTGAGTTTGTTGATCGTGATGACGGCGGCAAACCCGGCAATGCGGTGACCATCGCCGAAGAGATGGTTTCGAAAGAAAAGGTTACCCTGCTGGCAGGAACCTTCCTGTCTCATATCGGTCTGGCGGTAACCGACTTCGCCAAGCAGAACAAGGTGTTCTTCCTGGCAGCCGAGCCACTGGCTGACGCCATCGTGTGGAAGTCGGGCAATCGTTACACCTTCAGACTGCGTCCATCGACCACCATGCAGGCTGCGATGCTGGCCAAGGAAGCGGCCAAGACGGGTGCCAAGAAGTGGGCAACGGTCGCGCCGAACTATGCCTACGGCAAGGAAGCCGTGGCGGCGTTCAAGACCGAACTGACCAAGCTTGTGCCGGATGCACAGTTCATCGAGGAACAGTGGCCAACGGTGTTCAAGATCGATGCCGGCCCGGTCGTACGGGCAGTGGAAGCTGCCAAACCGGACGGTATCTTCAATGTGACGTTCGGTGGTGACCTTGCGCAGTTTGTACGTGAAGGCAATCTGCGCGGCACGTTTGAAAACCGCACGGTGGTGTCCTTGTTGTCCGGAGAACCGGAATACCTGGAACCGCTGAAAGGTGAAGCGCCCAAGGGCTGGATTGTCACCGGCTATCCGCAAGGTGCGGTTGAAACACCGGAGCACAAGGCGTTCTTTGATGCCTACATGAAAAAATGGGGCGAAGCACCCAAGCTTGGTTCGATCGTCGGTTACAATGTAGTTGCCTCGCTGGCTGCCCTGTTGAACAAGGCCGACGCCTATGACGCGGAAACCCTGGTTGACACCATGAAGGGTCTCGAAGTGATGTCACCGTCAGGCAAGTTCGTGTTCCGGGCACAGGATCACCAGTCCACCATGGGGACCTGGGTCGGCAAGACCGACGTCAAGGACGGCGCTGGTGTGATGGTTGACTGGTTCTATGCCGATGGCGCGGACTATCAGCCGTCAGACGAGGACGTCAAGTCCATGCGACCGGCTGAATAGACTCAATACGCAAGGCGGGTCCGGAAGTCTCCGGACCCGCTGTTTCAAAGCATACCAAGGGGGCTGAATGAGCTTCTATTTCGCCCAGTTCCTGACGGGCCTGTCGAGTGCCTCGTCGCTGTTCCTCGTGGCTTGCGGGCTGTCACTGATTTTCGGCGTATCGCGGGTTGTGAATTTTGCACACGGCTCGTTTTACATGCTCGGTGCCTATGTGGCCTATTGGCTGGTGCAGTTTGTGCCCGGCAGCATTCTGGGGTTCTGGGGCTCGGTGCTGGCTGCTGCACTGATCGTTGCGCTGGTCGGCACGGTCGTCGAAATACTGATTCTCAAGCGCATTTACAATGCACCCGAACTGTACCAGCTGGTCGCGACGTTTGGCGTGGTTCTGCTGATGCAGGACGCCATCCTGTTCATCTTTGGCGGCGACGATCAGTTCGGACCGCGCGCGCCCGGGCTGGACAGCGTGGTGCGCATTTTTGGTGAACCGATACCGGAATATGACCTGCTGCTTATCGCACTTGGCCCGATCGTGCTGGGCGGATTATGGCTGCTGCTCAACCGCACGCGCTGGGGGGTGCTGGTGCGGGCAGCCACGCTTGATCGTGAAATGGTGGCAAGTCTCGGTGTCAATCAGTCATGGCTGTTTACCTCGGTGTTTTTTCTGGGATCGTTTCTGGCGGGTCTTGGCGGGGCGCTCCAGGTTCCCAAGGTGTCGATAAACCTGCTGATGGATCTGTCGATTATCGCGGAGGCCTTTGTCGTCGTTGTCATTGGCGGCATGGGGTCGATTCCCGGCGCATTCATCGCCGCCCTGCTGATCGGTGAACTGAACGCCTTCGGGGTTCTGGTGCTGCCGCAGGCGACTATTGTGCTGGCGTTTGTGGTGATGGCTGTTGTGCTGGTCTTGCGGCCCTATGGCCTGCTCGGAAAGGCGGAAACCCTGGCCCATGGCGCAGGCCAGGTCGAGTTGCCCATCCGGCCTGCGAGCAACCTTGCCAGGGCGGTTGCCGGATTGTTGCTGGCCGGTCTTGTTGTCATGCCTTTCGTGGCGGGCGAGTTTGCAATCGTGCTGGCCACGGACGTGTTGATCTTCGCACTGTTCGCCGCAAGCCTGCACTTCATCATGGGCAATGGCGGCATGGTGTCGTTCGGTCATGCGGCGTATTTCGGTCTCGGTGCCTATGGCGCTGCCTTCTTCATAAAGTATGCCGGTGGTTCAATGGAACTGGCGCTCGTGGCTGCACCGGTCATGGCTGCCGCCGGTGCGATCCTGTTCGGCTGGTTCTGCGTGCGCCTGTCCGGTGTGTACATGGCCATGCTGACGCTTGCTGCTGCCCAGATTGTCTGGTCAATGGCATTCCAGTGGCAGGACCTGACCGGTGGAGATGACGGACTGCTGGGCATCTGGCCATCTGAATGGGCCAGGTCAAAAACCGCATATTACTACCTGGCTCTGGTCCTGTGCGGCGGCGGCATACTCGCCATGCGCCGCATGATTTTCTCACCGTTCGGCTATACGCTCAGAGGCGGGCGCGACAACCCCAACCGCACCGAATCCATCGGCATCAACCTGCGCCGGCACCAATGGGCGGCATTCGTTGTCGCCGGCATGTTTGCCGGTATTGCAGGCGGCGTCTACGTGTTCTCGAAAGGCTCCATCTTTCCCGATGAAGCGGCCATTCCACGCTCGGTGGATGCGCTTGTCATGGTGCTGCTGGGTGGTGTGCAAACACTGTCGGGCCCGGTTGTCGGTGCCGGAGTCTTCAGGCTTCTGGAGGACGAGATTTCAAGGCTTGATTACTGGCGCGCCATATTGGGTGCCATCATCATTGCAATTGTCGTGATCGCGCCTGAAGGCATCGCCGGGTTCGTCAAGAAGCTTGCGATGAAGGCAGGATTCGAGCGCAACGAGGAGCAGGGATCATGAGCCGGCAGGTCCTGAGTGTCCGCAATCTGTCGAAGTCCTTCGGGGGCCTGAAGGCTGTGTCAGATGTTTCCTTCGATGTGGCAGAGGGCGAACTGCTGGCGCTGATCGGACCAAACGGCGCGGGCAAGACCACGTGTTTCAACATGCTCAATGGTCAACTGAAAGCGGATACAGGCCAGGTCATGCTGAAAGGAAAAAGTATTCTCGGCTTCAGTCCCCGCCGGGTCTGGCGAATGGGCGTGGGACGGACCTTTCAGATAACCGCCACCTATGCCTCCATGACGGTGCGTGAGAACGTGCAGATGGCGCTGATTTCGCATCACCGGCAGACCTGGGATATTTGGCGTGCCGCATCCGGTCTTCACGTGGATGAGGCAATGGACCTTCTGCAACTTGTCGGGATGCGCGAACAGGCCGAACGGGCTGCCGCCATCCTGGCCTATGGCGACCTGAAACGGCTTGAACTGGCAATTGCACTGGCGCATGCACCTGAACTGCTGCTGATGGATGAGCCCACTGCCGGCATGGCGCCGAAGGAGCGGGTGCGCCTGATGCAGCTTACCGCCGACATTGTTGCAGAGCGCGGCATATCGGTTCTGTTCACCGAGCACGACATGGACGTGGTGTTTGCCCATGCCCATCGCATCATGGTGCTGAACCGGGGAGAGCTGATAGCCTCCGGCAGCGTGGATGATGTTCGAAACAATGCGCGCGTGCAGGAGGTCTATCTTGGTGGTGGCACCTTGTTCGAGGGCCAGGCCCATGGCTGAGACAATGCTTGAAGTCGACAAGATCAATACCTATTACGGCAAGGCGCACATCCTGCACGATTTGTCGTTCAAGGTGGCGGCAGGCGAGGTGGTTGCCTTGCTGGGGCGCAATGGCGCCGGCAAAACCACCACCATGCGCTCCATCATGCAACTGGCGCGCCCGCGGGCCGGTTCGATTACGTTTGAAGGCTCGGAGATAACCAGGTGGGCTACCCACAAGGTGGCGCAAGCCGGGATTGGTTACGTGCCGGAAGAGCGTCGCATCTTCGGCGACCTGACGGTGCTGGAAAATCTCGAGGTTGGCCGCCAGCCGGCCCGTGAAGGCCTGCCTGCCTGGACGGTAGAGCACCTGTTTGAACTGTTCCCCAATCTTGCCGAACGGCGCAACAATCGCGGCAAGCAGATGTCGGGCGGCGAGCAGCAGATGCTCACCATTGCCCGCACCCTTATGGGCAACCCGAAATTGTTGCTGCTTGACGAGCCGTCCGAGGGTATCGCGCCGGTGATTGTCGAGCAGATGGCGCAGACGCTGCTGGAAATCAAGGCCAAGGGATTGACGGTGTTGTTGTCCGAGCAGAATCTGTATTTTGCACGCATCGTTGCAGATCGCGCCATTATCATCGAGAGCGGCAGCGCGGTGTTTGATTCAACCTTCGAAGACCTGGAAAAAAATCCTGATGTCAGGGATCAGTATCTCAGCGTTTGAGGCGTGGCAGAGCTTTATCTGATCGGATGAAAGTGCTGCAGATCGAATGACCTGACGTCTTCCAGCAGTTCAATGAAGCGCTGCGACTGGTGCGCGATGACGGCTGCACCCTTGTCCGCCGTAGCCGCGCCGGCATTGCCGGTTACGCCCCCGGTGTTGAGGTCATGCATCATCCATCCGAAGCGGTGCGGGCCGTAGGCGCGCAGGTGTTTCATGTCGCGCATCATGTCCCGCTGCAGGGAGACAAAATTTTCAGCCTTCGTCATGTCCACGGTTTCAGGCTGTGCTGCCAGCATGATGGACGTTTCGATATCGCCACCATGAATGCCTAGTGCAATTTCGGTGTCACTGAATAATCCGTTCGGATATCCGAAGCGTGACCATGACGTGGCAACAGCCAGCATGCCGAGTTCGATGCGCGCGCGCTGGATGACCATGTCGCATACCGGTGTGTTGCCCCCGTGGGAACTGACCAGGACCAGCTTCCGTATGCCCTTGATGTTCAGATCAGCTGCAATTTCAAACCAGGCCCGGGCAAGCTCACATGGGTCACGCGATATCGTGCCGGGCGTATCACCATGCTCGGCAGATGCTCCAACTTCCTCGATGGGCAGAAACGAAACCTTCGCGTCCCCCGGCAGGGACGACACTGCCGCAGCCACCATGGCCCGGGCTATGTCTGCGTCCGTCGAAGCGGGCAGATGCGGCCCATGCTGCTCGGTTGCCGCCACCGGTAAAACGGCAATCCAGTCGCCGGTGTCAGCTTCCGCGATCAGGGTTGCCGGCATGTCTTTCCAAAACGGGTGCGGTTTCAATGTGCATCTCGTGTGTTTGAACCCGGCAGGCAGGAACCTGCCTGCCTGACTCTAAGCGAGAACACAAGAAATCACAAAGCCTGTCCGCAACTCTGCTGCTGCAATCAGGCCCGGACGGTTAGCCGCCGTCGGATGCGGTTGAGCCGCCTGTTGAGCGTTCGCCAGAAAGTGGCTTGGTCTGGCCCAGTTTGTAGTCGTTGGCGCGCTTGACGGCCAGCTCACCATCCATTTGCACGTCCGTATCGAGTACATAGTCGGGCCATGGATCGACGGTCTGCAGCAAGGCTGCAGCATGCACGGCGTCACCTGATGTAGGCGATATCTTGTCCGAATGGCTGAGATTGCTCTGGCTGCAGCCTGCAAACAGCACGCTGAGCAGGGTTATCGAAATTCCGTGCCTCAAAGAGGGCGACTTACTTGGTGACAATTGCATTTGAGCCTCCTGGCAGATCAATCATGTGGCCATACGGGCCTTTGATGTTGCCGCCGTTTTCGACGAACGAAAGATAATTGCGGCTGACTTCCACCTTGCCGTACAGGAACAGTTCCTCATCATTGCTTGATGCTGTCAGGTCCAGAGGTGTTGGAATCCGCTTGGTCGGATCAACCGGTTTGGCAAGCCGCGGCGTAATGATGACCAGCAGATCGGTTTCCGATTTCTGGAACCCGCTTGAGCGGAACAGGCTGCCCAGTACCGGCACGTCGCCGAGCCACGGGATCTGGTCTGCATTACGCGAATTGAAGGTCTGTAGCAGCCCGGCAATCGAGATGCTTTGTCCGTCGCGCAGTTCAACGGTCGTCTTGGTGCGTCGAACGATAAGACTAGGGATCTGTATTGCGCTGGTGGTCACCGTGCGGCTGAAATCGAGCTCGCTGACTTCCGGTTCAATGGCCAGGTTTATCAACCCGTTGTCGAGCACGGTCGGTGTGAACGCCAGGCTGACGCCGAATTTCTTGAACTCGATGGTTATCTTGTCGTTGTCCTGCGCAACCGGTACGGGAAACTCGCCACCGGCCAGGAAACTGGCGCTCTCACCGGACAGTGCTGTCAGGTTCGGTTCTGCAAGCCGGCGTGCAGCGCCTTTTTTCTCCAGCGCCTGAATGATAATATCGGCGGATGCTCCCCCGGTCAGCATATTCGCAACCAGCCGGCCAAACGGCGCAGTGGCTGCGTTCGAGGCGAGGGCGCTGCCAAACGGCTGGAAGCTTATGCCTCCGGCACTGACCGAGTAGTTGACACCGAGATCACGGCTGGCATTGCGCTTGGCTTCGATGAAGCGCACTTCCAGTGTAACCTGCTGGCTTGCGCCCACCGTCATGGCGTTGGTCACATTGGGGCCGGCAAAGTCTGTTGCTACCTGTATTGCGCGTGCCGCAGCGGTTGCGCTGCGCACTGCACCCTGCAGCAGAATCCTGCCATTAACACTGCGCACCTTGATGTTTTCGCGCGGCAGAACTGTGCGAAGAGCCTCATTCAGTCCTGTGGTGTCGAAGGTAACTTCAACACTGACGACACCGAGAAGGTTGTTGTCGGCGTCATACAGCGAAAGGTTCGTGCGTCCGGTCTTGCGGCCCAGTATGTAGAATGAACGCGATCCCAGTGGAGACGCATCGGCGATATCAGGGTCGCCAACCACGAGGTTGGAAATATCTGCAGCAGATTTTACGGTCTCTGACTGTCCGACCGGTACCTTCATCTGCATGATGGCGTTGGTGCCGGGTATGAACTGCCTGGCAGCCTGGGCCTGGTGGCTTGCCAGTGTCCACACGCAGATGCAGCTGAACAGCACCGCCACGAGGCGGGCCATCAGGTCACGCCGGCTGATGCCCGGCAGTGTGTTTGTCGTTGTTCTCATTTCTATCTCCCTCTGCGACCATCTGATCCTTGATGTCTGTCATGACAGGATCCCCCGGGTCGCTCCCTTTGCTCGAATATCGAACTCTATTCTGTTGGCCCACTCTTGGATTGCGCTGACTCCTGCCCCGGCACTTGAGCAGCGCTGTCTGCCGATCGCGCAGAGGGCATCGTCTGCCCGCCTGTCACGCCACGGATAATATTCATGACGTGTCGTTTTTTCCCACTGCCTGCAAGATCTGCCAGGGATATCGGGCCCACCTCGGCGCGATGCGCCGATCCTGCAGCGCGCAGCGTCAGCGACAATCTGCCGATGGATCCGCCAAGCACCAGTTTCTGAGCCATCTCTGAATCAACCTCCAGCGTAACGGCGCTTGATATACTTGGTGCATCGAGACGCTGGTCAGCCGTTTGATCAATTGCCAGCACCTTCACGTTCTGTACCAGCACGTCCGCCTGAGAGGTCGACAGGTCACCGGCTTTCAGCGAGCGCGTCAGAATGACGTCGACCCTGTCTCCCGGCAGAACAAAGCCGGCGACGCCGAATACCTCATCGACCGGGATGGTCTGGGCGCGCATGTTGTCTTCTACAAGTGCCGACAGCGTGGGACGTTGGCCGGGGCCGGTTACTTTGGCTGCAAGAATGGGTTCATCGACCTCGATCGGTCCCAATGCGGCTCGTACCTCAACACCGTCTGAAAATTCCTGGAGGGTTTTGAACGATCCTTCAGGTTCGGTTCCGGCAATCCACTTGGTGGCGCGGACTGTTGAACTGTCTACTTTGTCTCCAAAGCGCAGGGTGCGTGATGCAACCAGCACTGTGGACGTTTCCAGTGCCGGTTTTACCGGGCCCGGTTGAATGATTGCAGCAGTGTTGTTCTGGCCGAACCTGTAGGCGAACACCTGGCCGGTAATGGTGGCTCCCACGATGCCTGATACCAGCGCGATGCAACCCAGCGCAAAAATGCGACCGCTTTTGGTCGAAAACCGCATTGCGGCAAACACGCTGCCCTGCTTGTCATTTCGCGTGCGGTGTTTGTCGTGCCACTCCCGCCGAGTGCTGCTCTGTGCCATCCCAATATTCCCCGGAAACATATACAATTCCGGGCAAGATACATCATGAGGCGCTCTTTCTAGAACGTTCAGTGATAATAGAGTAAAATGTTCGTTCACTAATCTCTGCAAATAAAATCAATTAAATTCTAAGTCAGCCTTCTGATGGAGTGCTGACTTGCTGTTTTATGGAAAATTTGAACGAATATGCTGAATATTCTTTCATGCCGCTTTGTCATAGTGCCGTCTGAGTCTCGTTCTGGGAGGGCGTGTTATGAAGTTCAATCAATTGTTTACTGCCGCTGTACTGGCGCTCGGCGTTGCCGGGTGTTCGCAAGGCATGACATCCAGCAGCATATCTGATTCAGGGGCGAATATAACGGCGTCAGAGCCGCGTCTGGCCGGGTTTCAGCCTGCAACATCGGACCATCTGCGCGGTGAAACAGGCACCAGGCACCACGCCGGTCGTGCACCGTTTCACGCCTCTGACAATCTGTTGCAGACTGCGAAGGGCGAATTTCGCGAGGGCCGCTTTGGTCTGGCGGAAAAAAGCTTTCGCAAGGCCGTGGAACTGTCGCCGCGTGACGCAGAAGCCTGGATTGGCCTGGCTGCTTCCTATGATCGGTTGCGCCGGTTCGACCTGGCGGACCGGGCATATGCACATGCCGTCAAACTGGTTGGCCGCAACACCATGATGCTCAACAATCTGGGCTATTCCCAGTTGCTGCGCGGCGATCTCAAGAAGGCCCGCCAGCATTTCCTGGCAGCTTACGAGCGCGAGCCGGACAATCCGATCATTCGCAACAATCTTGATCTGCTCAATCAAAGCGGCAAGCGCATCGTGCGCGAGAAGGTCTGATCCCGTGATGACTGTCAATCTGGTAAAACTGCAATCCGTGCGCACAGCTCTTGCGGTGTCGGCACTTGCCCTGCTTCCGGTGCTCTCATGGCAGGCGATGGATGCTCGCTCATCAGTAACCGTGGCAGCTCCCGTGGCGCCTTTTGCAGCGCGATATGAAACCACTGTCAGCAAGTCATTCCGGACCTGGAGTCACACTAAATCCGACCGGCTGGCTGTCCGGAGTCGGCCCCGTCGCAAGGCAGCACGACAGAACGTGCAACCGCAAACCGAAGCCGTCATCATTGCAAACGTAAACCCCGGCAAAACCGAACGCGAAAACACGCCAATGGTCGAACCGGCTGCAGTTCGCGATGAGTATTCCGATTGGCTGGTGCAGGACACGACCGGCACTGGCGCTGCCCGCATTACCGATTT
Organism: uncultured Anderseniella sp.; assembly: GCA_964424975.1. Classification (GTDB taxonomy): domain Bacteria; phylum Pseudomonadota; class Alphaproteobacteria; order Rhizobiales; family Aestuariivirgaceae; genus Anderseniella. The sequence goes on along the minus strand of CAYRLR010000001.1, from coordinate 8,579 downwards.
TGCATCCCGCAGGTCTCACGATAACCGGAAGGCCTGCCGGGCGCGCCATGACGCCATTGTGCGTGTTTTCGCAATAAAGCATGCACGTATCCTGGCAGACAAGCCGGTGATGTTCCAGTCGAGCATCTGCACGGCCAATGGTGAAATAGTCATCACCTGCTTCGGCACAACCGCGACGGTTTCACCACGTAAAGTGCGCCCCGGCGGCCGCTGTCAGCAACCGGGCTGACGACGGCCCCGATTGCGAACGGTTTCCGCCGCGACCTGCCTTCATGATCGTGCAGCAAACCAGCCTGGAACTTTATGGTTCAGGTGACCCGATATTGCTCCTGAAACGCCGGTCCGGGGTGTCAGTTGCGGCTTCAACAACCTGATGTGCAAACCCGGGATTGCCGGAATGGTTGAAACGCGTATGGTTTCAAAATGGTCAACACGCAGTGGTTCAGCATTTGAGTAGCTTTGCCCGTCGCGTCAAACAGGTAATCCGGGAACTTGGTCAGTCAATTTCTGCCTATTAGTGCGCTGCTTCTCGGCTTGTCTTTCCTGCTGTTTGCCGGCGGAATCAACGGCCTGATCCTGCCGGTCAGAGGTGCGGCTGAAGGGTTCAGCGCGCTATCACTCGGAGCCCTGGGAACCGGGTGGGCATTGGGCTATATCTCCGGTTGTCTGATGACCGCCAGGCTTGTCGCCAGCGTCGGCCACATACGGTCGTTCAGCGTCATGTGCGCACTGGCAGCAGTTGCGATACTCGCCTCGCTCATATTTCTGTCACCCTATGCATGGATACCGCTGCGTGCAGTGTCCGGGTTCTGTTTTGCAGGGGCTGCGATGATAGCGGAAAGCTGGTTGAGCGAACGGGCCAATACCAATACCAGGGGCCGGATTTTCGCCATCTACACGATGATCAGCCTTACCGCCACCATGGCTGGCCAGATGACGCTGACGCTGGGTAGCACCAACACCTTCCTGTTCTTCGCAATCGGTGCCATGTTCTACTGCCTGGCACTGGTGCCAACCGCCATATCTTCATCGGCCTCGCCGCAACCTTTGGTCACCGTCAAGCTGGATGTCAGGAGCCAGTGGAACAACTCGCCTGTTGCTGTATTCGGAGTGCTCATGGTCGGCGTTTCAAACAGCGCATTCGGCACGCTGGCGGCTGTCTACGGGAATCGTTTGGGTCTTGCGTTGAGCACGATCGCCCTGTTTGCCAGCATTCCCATCCTGGCTGGAGCCCTGGCCCAGATTCCCGTCGGCTACCTGTCTGACCGGGTCGACCGGCGACGGGTCTTGATAGGCCTTGCACTGCTGGCAATCTGTGCCGATCTCGGCTTCATCCTCCTGCAACCCGATGACCGGTTCGTCAACCTGCTGCTGTCTGCCCTGTTCGGCGGTTGCGTGTTCTCGATGTATCCGGTGATCGTGGCGCACGCCAGCGATCATGCGCCCCCCAATTCCCACATCCAGACAAGTGGCGGCTTGCTGTTCGTCTACGGACTTGGCGCAATTGCAGGCCCGTTGATCGCCGGTGTCGGCATGTATGCCGGCGGACCTTCGGGCCTGTTCCTGACCACCATCTGCGCGCATATCCTGCTGGTCGGGTTCGGGCTCTGGCGGATCAGAGAGCGCGATACCGTGTCAGATGAAAAAAAGGTGCAATTCCAGTATGCGCCGCTTGCCCGGGCCAGTACGCCTGAAACAGCCGTTTTCGGGTCATCGGGGGGAGAGGCGAGCCAGGTCCATGGCCAGCCCGATCCGGAATAGTCGATACGGGCCCTGATTACACGTTCAAACGGTGTGAAAATGGCTGTATTGCGGGGTTTTTACGCCGGGCGAAATTCAACGCGACCCAGGGTGAACCGTCCACATTACAACACAATTCGAGATTAAATCGCTGTTGCTGCCATAAGGCATATTTGTTTCCGGAGATTCCTAAGATGTACCGTGTTTTTGCGGTTGTTCCTGCCCTGCTGGTGGGAATGTCACTTGCCTATGCTGAAGACCAGAAGATCCAAACTGTTGATCAGTGCTATGAGATTGTGAAATCTCTGGAGCAGTTGAAGGATGAGAATTCAGCGTCGATCGGTCAGCAGCAAATTGATGAAGCAACAGCTTCAACCGAAATGATGCGCCAGGCTTGTGCCGACAAGGATCTCGTCAAGGCGGCGGAAAATGCAACCGCTGCGCGCCAGTCTCTGGCGTCCGAAAACTAGATCAGCACAGATACCACAGAGCAATATCTATCCGATCAGATGATTCAATCTGATCGGATGTTGCTATAGCACCTCGGAATCGATCAGGTCTCTTTGCGTTTTGGCTTCTGTTTAAGTTTGCGAACCGCCAGTGCAGCAGCAATGGCTGCAGCCGCACCAAGGGCCGCGATGCCCGCAAGGTGTCCATGACCGGCAAGCTCTCCAACATGGCCAAGATGCGCCCGCGCAGGAGTTGCCATGGTCAAAAGTCCACCTAGAAAAATCGCTGACTGACAAAATCGCATCATCTGACCGGTCTTCCTGCCCGTGTGGTTCGCATCACGACGATGGCATGCAATCACCCCAAAGGAAAAGATTTTTTGAACCCCTTGAGCGTCTTTTTTCGCGTTCGCGGTACATGGGCTTACCTGTCGGCGTGTTGCAACCGACCCAGGCAACGGCTGCCCGCAGACCTATTCGGGGGTCGTCGACGCACTGATGTCGGCCAGCTTGAGCCGGGATGCATCCGCGAGGTTGATGCCGGATTTCAACAAATTGAGATATGTCAGGACTTTGTTGATCCTGCTGACCTCAAGTTCCTGAAGTGCCAGTTCGTTTTGCAGCACTGCAGCGCGCTCTTGTCGGTCCGAAGCAGCAGAACCGTCCGATTGCGTGGATTTGCCACTGTCATCTGCAGACGTGAGGTCGCCGGTGATTGATTTCAGGAGGGTGATGTGAGCCAGAATTTCCCGCCTGAGTTCCTGTTGCTGCAGAATTTCGAGATCTATAGTTCGCCTGGAGACTTGCAGCCTGAATTCGGCATTGCGCCGGCTGAGTTCGGCTGCTGCCAGCACCGGCAGGGTTTGGCGCTGTGGCTGACTTGCCTGATCTGTCTGCGCCATGGACGCATCAGGATTGCCCCGGGGCGATACAGTCATGGCTTGCATGCCGGACGATTGGCCCGGCATCACGAATCCTTCGGATGCCAGCGACAGGGCACTGATTGTGCCAAGCAGCAGGAATGTCGATGCGATAGCGGCCACGACCGGGCGCAGGGCAAAGCAGTTCGTGAATGCAGCCCAGTGCTGCTGCGGGGATTTGCGGCGGGTCTGGTTGATCACAGCCACAACCGCCTTGCGGCAGTCGGCGACCGTTGCTGCGATTCCGCTGGAACCGGTTTCAGGCATGACGGCAGGTGCAGCAGGTAGATTGTCCGTGACTGGTGCACCGGCTCTTGTCGACCCGGTCGGGTTGGCATGATCGAGGACGGCAGCAATAATGTGTTGCGCAGTTGCCGGGCTGTGCAAGACCTGGTGCACACCTTTGACGGAACTGATTTCAGCCCGGCTGCCGGGCGGCGCCACCACAATCAGGTGCTTCACCTTGTTGACGCCTGCCAGCAGAACCAGTTTCAGTCCGCGGCTTTCGGTCGGCAGTGACTGGTCGACGACGGCGCACTCGACATCATTGTCTTCGATGAACAGGAGCAGGTCATCAATGGAGCGCATGTGGCGTGCGCACACCGGTGCATCATGGTCCATGATTGCGGCCGAGACCTGCTTCATGGCCGCGCCAACGAAGATTGTTTCCACCACCCGGGGCTGGATTTTCATACTGGCTTGCGAAGGCATTCCGCGCCGCTCCCCTGTTGTCATTGGCTTTCATGGAAAGAGCTTCCATGAGGGTCAAACTCACGGACACAGTGGCTTGAATCCTTTGTTAAGAGGTAAATTCGAATTTTAATAAAACCGTTCGGGGCCCATTGTTGATTTCGTGATTAATGCGGCCCTAAAAATCACGGTTAAGCAAACAATAATCCCGGTCTGCGACCGGTCCCGCCCCGGCGATATCACCAGGCGTTGCTCCAATTCCAGATCAGGGTGCCCCGCCCATCCAGAGCAATGACTGCAACTGCCTGTCGCATCAGGTAAACGGAATTATCTCAACAAATTCAATGTTGCTTTATGCGCAGTTTTTGAATAGGTTCTATTTTTTCGAAGAAAAGACATTAAAAACATTATTATGCAGGATTTTGCGGAAGCATTCCGATTGGCGTTTGGCCTTGTCGCGGCTATGGACGCTGATCTGGTTGAGATCATCGCTCTGTCGCTGCGCGTCAGCCTTGCGGCGGTGCTGGTTGCTGCCGTGCTGGGCCTGCCGTTCGGAGCACTGCTGGCGACAGTCAGGTTTCCCGGTCGCGGCGCGGTGGTAATCATCGTCAATGCGCTGATGGGCCTGCCGCCAGTGGTGGTTGGCCTGCTGGTCTACATGGCGCTGTCAAACGCCGGTCCGCTCGGCTTTCTGCAGTTCCTGTACACCCCGACAGCAATGATCATTGCGCAAACAATCCTGATCACGCCGATACTGGCTGCGCTGACCCGGCAGATCATTGAAGACATGAATTCTGAATATGCCGAGCAGTTCGCGTCCCTGTCGGTTCCCTGGCACACGCGCATTTTCGCGCTGATAAGCGATGCAAGATACGCGTTGCTGACAGTGTTGCTGGCCGGATTTGGCCGGGCTATCGCGGAAGTTGGCGCCGTGATTATCGTCGGCGGCAACATTGCCCATCTGACACGGGTCATGACCACAGCCATAGCGCTGGAGACCTCGAAGGGCGATCTGGCGCTTGCGCTTGCGCTTGGCATTGTGCTGCTCGTGATTGCACTGAGTGTGAATGCCGCGGTGATGAGCCTGCGCACGAGTGCAGAAAGCAGCAGCCATGCTTGATCAGCCCGTTGTGAAACCAGCGACCCAGTTGCCCCTTGCCGTGGCAGGCCTGTGCTTCAATGCCGGCAGCGCAAGACTGATCAACGAACTCGATCTTGTGCTGACCGGTCATGGCGTCACAGTCGTTATGGGCCCCAACGGCGCCGGCAAGAGCCTGCTTGTCCGCCTGTTGCACGGGCTGATCGAACCGCAATCGGGCAGCATTCAGTGGAATGGCAGGAACAACGGTCCAGCGACCAGGCAATCCCAGGCGATGGTGTTCCAAAAGCCCGTATTGCTGCGCCGGTCGGTTGCCGCAAATATCGATTTCGTGCTGGCGCTCAAGGCTGGCTCAGACCAGGACAGACGCAACGAGCTGCTGCAGCAGGCGAACCTGCTGGACAAGGCCAGTCAGCCCGCACGCGCACTGTCGGGCGGCGAACAGCAACGCCTCGCCCTGGCCCGGGCTCTTGCAAGTGATCCGGAAGTGATTTTTCTGGATGAACCCACTGCCAGCCTGGACCCGTCTTCCACGCAAGCCATCGAAACTGTGATTGCGCAGGCCAGCGCGCGCGGGGTCAAGGTCATTCTGGTGACCCACGATGTCGGCCAGGCCCGCAGGCTCGCCGACGACGTGGTCTTCATTCACCGCGGCACGGTTGTCGAACACTCGGGCGCGGATACATTTTTCAACCAACCAGCCAGCAAGGCCGCGCGGGACTATCTCGCCGGAAAACTGGTTATCTAGTCGAGAGGAAATATTTGAAATGAAGTTCAGCAAGATCAGCTTCCTGGCAATGGCCAGCTTGTGCACCAGTGTGGCCTGGACTGTTCCGGGCCATGCCGGGGACAAGTCAATTATTGTGCAGTCCACCACGTCCACCCAGAATTCAGGCCTGTTCGATTACATATTGCCGATGTTTGAAAAAGCCTCCGGCATCAAGGTTAATGTCGTTGCGGTCGGTACCGGTCAGGCCATCAAGAATGCCCGCAACTGCGATGGCGACGTGTTGTTCGTGCACGCAAAGCCGGCCGAGGAAAAATTCGTCTCAGACGGCTACGGCGTGAAGCGGTATGACGTGATGTACAATGATTTCGTCGTTGTCGGCCCGCCCGCTGATCCGGCGAAGGTTTCAGGGCGCAATGATGCTGCCGGTTCCTTGAAAAAGATCGCGGACGCAAAGGCGGTATTTGCCTCGCGCGGCGACGATTCAGGCACCCACAAGAAAGAACTCAGCCTGTGGAAAGCCGCAGGTGTTGATGTCAAGGCGGCCAGCGGCAGCTGGTATCGCGAAACCGGCTCCGGCATGGGTGCCACCTTGAATGCAAGCGTCGGCATGGGCGCGTATGCCATGACGGATCGCGCCACCTGGATCGCGTTCAAGAACAAGGGTGATTTCAAGATCGCGGTCGAAGGCGACGAGGCGATGTTCAACCAGTACGGCATCATGCAGGTCAACCCTGCCAGGTGTCCGAATGTGAAGGCGAGCGAAGCCAAGGCCCTTGTTGACTGGATCATCACCAGGGACGGTCAGAGCGCCATTGCCTCCTATAAACTGGACGGCCAGCAGCTGTTCTTCGCCAACGCAGCTAAGGAAGGCGCTTCCTGAGGCACGTATTGTTATGCCGGGTTGTAGTGAACCTGAAACTGTGCGGTGACATCGTATCCGGACAGTGACGCGGCCTTGGCGGCGAATGCGGGAGAATTGCAAAACCCAATCAGGGTTTGCATGGGCGGGTCGAACCAGGCCCGCCTGTCAACCGCAAGATCATAGCGCTCCTGGACAATCGGCACGAACTCAAGCCGCAACTGGGCCGCGACGCCTGCCAGCCCGAAGGCAATGTCGGCACTGCCGTCCTGCACCATCAGGGCAGCATCCGTTTCACTGCGCGCCGGTGTGGTCCAGTTGATGTCCGGTTCTGCCAGGCCGGCCTCGGCGAGCAATTTGGCAAACAGTATCTGGCTGCCGGCTTCCGGCTGGCGTGCGGCAAGTGTCTTCGTCCTGGCGTCGGCCAGCACCGTGATGCCGGCGGGGTTGCCCGGCGGCATGATCAATCCGCGCTGCCGTTTTGCCCATTCCACCAGCACAACACGCTGGCCGCCCAGCCTGTCTCTCACAGCTTCAGTATTCCAGCCGTCACCTGACATATTCGGGATATGCAGACCGGTTGCGATGCCCTCGTGGTTGGCCAGGCGCTCAAGGCCATCAAGCGAGCTGTCAAAATTTGCCGCCAGGCCGCAACGGCTTTCCCGCATTGCCCAGTCCAGCAGGGGATCATGACTGCCCAGCATGACAGCCGGTAGCGCGCGTGCAACAGACACGCTCGGGCCAGATGAATTGTCCGACAGCCAGATTTCCACCTGCTCGCGTGGAAACAGCAATTTCCCCATGGCCCTTGAACACGGCACCTCTCCGGACGCGGCAAGTTCATAGACCTTGCGCTCCTTGATGCGCAAAAGGTCTGCCAGTTCCCTTGTGGTGAGGTATCTGTGGGCCTGTTCGCTCATCTAGCTCGCCTTGATGTTTAACCCTGCAAACTTCTGCATGGTTTTCTCAAAGCTGGCAAGGGAGGCTGGCAACATGGACCGTGGAAATGAAATGCGGAAATAGATTGTCACAGAGAGCTCGACCGTCAGTCTGGCATTTTCGCGGTGATCTCGATTGAGCTGTACCACTCTGCCAGGTTGGTGATTTCGTCATCGGCGAGGCCTTTGGCGACGACGGACATCATTTCGTTTTCCCGTTTGCCGGACCTGAACGCCTTCAATTGTGTTTCGAGGTAAATCTGGCTTTCGCCGGCCAGGTGCGGTGCCACTGGAATCCTGGCAATACCGTCGATGCCGTGGCAGGTCTGGCACTTCTTTTTGGCAATGCTTTTGCCCGTTGCGGGGTCCGCGATGGCGTGGCCTGTCGCGGCCACCACCACTATCAATGCAATCAATAAACGGCTCATGGAGGATGCATACCTGGGGCTTGAGGAACAGGGGTTGCCGGCCTCCGAGTAGAGGCCGGCGATGATGTGGAAAAGCCAGCCGGATCAGTCCCCGTAGGAAATCCGGTAGACGGCGCCCGCCAGGTCATCCGAGACCAGGATGGATCCGTCGCGCAATTGCGTGACATCGACGGGACGGCCCAGATATTCGCCATTGCCATCGAGCCAGCCATCTGCAAAGACCTCCGTGGCACCCGCGCTGCCGTCGTCGTTCACAGCAGTAAACATGACGCGTGCGCCAACCGGGTCGGTCCGGTTCCAGGAGCCATGCTGGGCAGAAAAGATGCCGCCCCTGTACTTGGCCGGGAACTGCGAGCCGGAATAGAAGGTCATGCCAAGGTCTGCTGCATGGGCATCCATCTCGACAGCCGGGTTGACGACATCGGCCGGCACTTCTTCGTCCTTGTACTCGTTGGTACGCACAGTGCCGCCGCCATACCACGGGAACCCGAAGTTCTGCCCGGCTGCTGTCTGACGGTTCAGTTCGCCCGGCGGGATATCGTCTCCCATGCCGTCAACCTGATTGTCGGTAAACCAGACCTCGCCATTGGCCGGATTGATGTCCATGCCGACCGAATTGCGCACCCCGCGCGTGTAGACTTCACGGGCCTTGCCATCTGTGTTCATGCGAATGATGCCGCCGATGCCCCACTCATTGTACAGGTCGCGCTTCTCCTTGGCAGGCAC